>JBIKWW010000202.1:0-6497 GCA_044356125.1 Acidimicrobiia bacterium | reverse complement strand
AGTGCAGCGGCGCCTCGGCCAGCGACAGCACGGGGGCGAAGCAGACGTCGGTGTGCTCCATGAGGGTGCACCACTCGTCGCGGGTGCGGGTGAGGAAGACCTGCTCGATCTGCTGCTTCAGGGCGGGCCACTGGTTGCGGTCCATCTGGGCGTCCCACTCGGGGCCTTCGAGCCCGGCGAGGCGCCGCAGCTCGGCGTAGAACTGCGGCTCGATCGAGCCGATCGAGATGTACGTGCCGTCCTTGCACTCGTACACGTCGTAGAAGTGGGCGCCGGTGTCGAGCAGGTTGGTGCCCCGCTCGGGCTTCCACACCCCCGAGTGCGCCATGGCCCAGAACATGGCCATGAGGGTGGCGGCACCGTCGACCATGGCGGCGTCGACGACCTGGCCCTGGCCGCTGCGCTGGGCCTCGAGCAGGGCGCAGACCATGCCGAAGGCCAGGAACATGCCGCCTCCTCCGAAGTCGCCGACGAGGTTGAGCGGCGGCACGGGCTTCTCACCCCGCCGCCCGATGGGCTCGAGCGCGCCGGCCAGGGCGATGTAGTTGATGTCGTGGCCGGCGGCCTGGGCGTAGGGGCCCTCCTGGCCCCAGCCGGTCATGCGGCCGTAGACGAGCTTGGGGTTGCGGGCCATGCAGTCCTGCGGACCGAGGCCGAGGCGCTCGGTCACGCCGGGGCGGAAGCCCTCGAAGAGCCCGTCGGCGCGCTCGCACAGCCGCAGGACGGCCTCGCGGCCGTCGGGATGCTTCAGGTCGATGCCGATCGAGCGGCGGTTGCGCTCCGACACCGACGGGTTGATGCGGTTCGGCGGGGTCGCCGGCACCACCTGGGACCGCTCGATCCGGATCACCTCGGCGCCCATGTCGGCGAGGAGCATCCCGGCGAAGGGCCCCGGGCCGATGCCCGCCAGCTCGATCAGGGTGATCCCGGTGAGAGGACCGGACGGGGCGGGGCTCAGTGCGTCGCTCATGACCGGTCACGGTAGGTCCGGGACGGACGACGGGCCGAATCGCGATGTGGTAGCGATGGCACCCCGTGACCCCCTTCGCCGCATCCGTCGAGCTGCGCGCCGGAACGGCCTCCGGTACCGTCCCCCTCGCGCCCGGAACCGCCCCGCTGGGGGACCTGGAAGTGGAGGTCGCCGTGAGCGACCTGGGCTCGGGTGTCCGCATCGACTGGACGCTCCACAACCGGGGCCGTTCGCCCGTCGCCGTCGACGAGGTGCGGATCCGCCGCTACGACCTGCGCCCCGCCCGCGTGCTCGAGCACGGCTATGCGAGCTGGTCGGTGGTGCGGCGGTGCGCACCCGACGACGTGCAGCCGGGGCGTCGGTCGCACCCGGACTGGATGCTGGGTGAGCACTGGGCCGACCCGTCCCGGGCCGGCCGGGTGGTGATGGGCGACCAGTTCCTGCTCCACGACGGCGGGATCGTGGGGTTCCTCGACGGCCGCGAGCACCTGTCGGTCGTCGAGGCGCCGAGCCCGAGGGCGTCGGGCCCGGGCCTGGCCGCCTGCGCCCTGCTCGACGGCATCGAGATCGACCCGGGCGGGCACCGGGTGCTCGATCCGCTGTTCGTGGGCGACGGCGATCCGGGCGAGCGCTACACGGAGTACGTCGGGCACTGGGCGGCGGTCGCCGGGGCCGGGGCCCGGGCGTCCACACCGGTGCCGTTCGGCTGGTGCTCCTGGTACGAGCACTGGGGTCGGCCCACTCCGGCGGCCGTGCGAGCTGCGCTGGGCCACGCCCGCCGGCACGGGCTCGGCCTCGTGCAGATCGACGACGGGTACTCGATGATCGGCGACTGGGAGACGCCCTGGGCCGGCTGGGAGCCGGCGGGCACGCTGCGGGCGCTGGCTGCGGAGATCGGCGGCGCCGGGCTCGCCGCTGGGCTGTGGACGGCACCGTTCATCGCCGGACGGGCCTCGGAGCTGGCCCGGAGCCGACCCGACTGGCTGGCCGAGTCGGCGCCCGGCGTGCCGCTCACGGCCATGGAGCACCCGCACGAGAACTGGGGCGGCGGGGCGGTGGCGCTGGACACGACCAACCCCGAGGTCCTCGACCACCTCACGGAGCTCTACGCGCGCTTACGGTCCGACGGCTGGACGTACCACAAGACCGACTTCCTGTACGCCGCATCGCTCCCCGGCCGGCGCCTGATGGGGCGGACGACGACGCGGGCCCAGGCCCAGCGGATGGGCCTCGGAGCCGTGCGTGCCGGCATCGGCGACGACGCGTTCCTCCTCGGCTGCGGCGTGCCCCTGGCCCAGGCCGTCGGCCTCGTCGACGCCGTGCGGGTCAGCGCCGACACCGGGCCCCGGTGGGATCCGGGCGAGGAGCGGCCGGGGATGGAGGCCACCGTTCCGGCGGCCCGCAACGCCATCGTGGTGAGCGCGCTCCGGGCCCCGATGCACCGGCGGCTGTGGGCCAACGATCCGGACTGCCTCCTGCTGCGGCCCACGGCCACCGAGCTGAGCCCGGCCCAGCGTCGCTCGATGCTCGACGCCGTGGTCGGCCTCGGGGCCTTCGCCATCCTCTCCGACGACCTCGACCGCTACGGCGAGCTGGAGTGGGCGATGGTCGACTACGTCCACGACGTCCGCAAGGCGGCGGACGTGCCGGTCCATCTCGTCGACCCGTTCTCCGAGCCTGCCGTCGAGATCACCGGAGGTCCGTTCCGGCTCGTCGTCGACACCGGCACGGGCGCCACCTCGCTGCGGGGGGTCTGAGCGGTGGGAGCGGCGGATGGCGGTGGCGAGGAGGTCCGGGCCTTCGCGCCGGGGCGGGTGAACGTCATCGGCGACCACACCGACTACACGGGCGGGCTCTGCCTGCCCATGGCGATCCACCTCGGCACCACGGTGACGGGGCGTCGCACCGGGGACGTCGTCGAGCTGCGGTCGGCCGACGAGGCGCTGCCTGCGGTGGTCCCCGTCGACGTCGCCGAGCCGGCTGCCGTCGAGCCCTTCTGGGCCCGGTACGTGGCCGGTGTCGTGCGGGAGGTCCGGCCCCCGGTCGGGCTGGTGGGCTCGGTGTCGACGACGGTGCCGATCGGGGCGGGGCTGTCCTCGTCGGCGGCGTTCGAGGTGGCGCTGGCGCTGGCGCTGGGGTTCGAGGGGTCGGTGCACGATCTCGCCCGGGCGTGCCAGCGGGCGGAGAACGCGGCGACGGGCGTGCCGACCGGCATCCTGGACCAGCTCACCTCGGCCGGCGGCGTGGACGGTCACGCGCTGGTCATGGACTGCACCACCTTGTCGCTGCGGCCCGTTCCCTGGCCCGACGAGGTCGAGGTGGTGGTCGTCCATTCCGGGCAGGAGCGATCGCTGGCGGCCTCGGGGTACGCGCAGCGGGTGCGGGAGTGCGCAGCGGCCGAGGCGGTCGTCGGGCCCCTGCGCCTGATCGGCGACGAGGCCCCGCTGGCCGCCATCGCCGATCCGGTGGTGCGGCGCCGGGCCCGCCACGTCGTCACCGAGAACGCCCGGGTCCGGGCCTTCGCCGACGCGCTGGCCGCCGGTGACCTCCCGACCCTCGGCGCCCTGATGCGTGCCGGGCACGCATCGCTGCGCGACGACTACGAGGTCTCCACCCCGGTTGTCGACGCCCTGGTGGCGCACCTCGACGCGGTCGACGGCGTGCTCGGCACCCGGATGACCGGCGGCGGGTTCGGTGGTTGCGTGGTCGCGCTCACCCGCCCCGGCGCGCTGGCTTCCCTGGGCTCCCCCGGCTCCCCGGGCACCGGATGGGTCGTCCGCCCCGGCCCCGGGGCGTCGCTGGCCTGAGCGAACATCTGTTCGCTAGTCTGGCGGGATGGCGTTCCGCTGGTCCTCGCTCGGCCCCTCGGGCCCCGCGGGCGCGTCGGGCGCAGCGGGCGGGGCGCTGTTCGACGCCGACGGCCTCGTGGTGCGGCGGCGGGGCACCGGTGCCTACGCCGGGATGGAGTTCCTGGAGGTGCGGGCGCGGACGGTCCTCAACCGCGTTCCGGCGGGCTCGAGGGTGCCCTTCGAGTGGACCATCAACCCCTACCGGGGCTGCAGCCACGCCTGCTCGTACTGCTTCGCCCGCCCCACCCACGACCACCTCGGGCTCGACATCGCCGAGGGATTCGACCGTCAGATCGTCGTGAAGGTCAACGCCGTCGAGGTGGCCCGGCGGGAACTGGCCCCCGGGCGCTGGGGCCGGCATCCCATCGCCCTCGGCACGAGCACCGACCCGTACCAGAAGGCCGAGGGCCGCTACCACCTGACCCGGGGGCTCATCGGGGCCATGGCCGACGGCGCCAGCCCGTTCTCCATCCTCACCAAGTCGACGCTCATCCTGCGCGATCTCGAAGCACTGGCCGCCGCCGCCGAACGCGTCCCGGTGCGGACCAACCTGTCGATCGGCTCGCTCGACCGCGACGTGTGGCGCCTGACCGAGCCGGGGGCGCCGCCACCGTGGAAGCGCATGGACGCCGTGGCCGCGCTGAACCGCGCCGGGGTGCCCTGTGGGGTGTTCATCTCGCCGGTGATCCCGGGCCTGTCGGACTCCGACAGCGACCTGCGGGCCGTCGTCGAGGCGGCGGTGGACGCCGGGGCCGTCTCCATCGCCGCCGGGTACCTGTACCTGCGCGGGCCGGTCCGGGGCGTGTTCCTCGACCGTCTGCGCGCTGATGATCCGGGTGCGGCGGAGGCGATCGCCCGCCGCTACGGCGACCGTGCCCATCTGCCCGGTCCGGACCAGCAACGCCTCACCGGGCGGGTGCGCGACCTGGTGGCCGCAACCGGGGCACCTGTCCGCGTCGGCGACCCGCTCGATGCCCCGCTGCTCCGGGCCGGCCCGCCCGGGGAGCCGTCCCGGTCCCAACCCCGGCCCCAACTGCGGCCCCAACTGCGGCCCCAACTGCGGCCCCAACCCCGGCCCCAACTGCGGCCGCGCACCCCGGCACCGGCACCGGCACCGGCGGCTCAGATCAGCCTGCTGTGACGGCGGCCAGCGCGGCGATCAGGCGATCGGCCGCGGCCCGCGTCCGGGCGCCCCACCAGAACAGGTCCTGCCCGTCCACGAGGACGGCCGGGGCGAAGGCCGACAGACGCTCGAGGTGGCGCTCGCCGAAGGGGTAGGGCTCGGTCGGGGCGAGCACGACGTCGGGCCGCAGCGCAGCGATGGCGTCCTCCCCCAGCGTCGGGTAGCGGTCCGTCATCGTGGCGCAGACGTTCTCGATGCCGAGGCGCCGCAGCAGCGTCGATCCGTAGGTGTCGCCGTTGATGCTCATCCACGGCCGCTTCCAGATCGGCACGAACGCCCGGAGCCGGACGGGAGGGTCCTCCGCCGGGCCCTCCCCGACCAGTCCGCTGGTTCCGACGCGGTCGGGGCGGCCGATGGCGAGGGCGAGGCGGTCCATCTCGGGGCCGTTGTCGTCCACGTGCAGGAGGTGGATCACGTGGACGGCCAGACCGAGACCGGTGAGGGCGTCGAAGTCCTCCCGGCGGTTCTCCTGGTCGCAGACCACGACGAGGTCGGGCCGCAGGGCGGCGATCGCTGCGATGTCGGGGTCCTTCGTGCCGCCGACGTGGGGGAGCCCGGGCTGCTCGCAGAACCGTGTGCAGGCCTCCGGGCCGGCGCCCCAGGCGATCAGCGTCTCGGTCGCGCTCGGGACCAGCGAGACAATTCGCATGCGCGCTTACATCTGCCTCAGGAGCTGGGCCTTCTTGGCATCGAACTCGGCCTGGGAGATGACGCCCTTCTGGCGGAGCTCGTCGAGCTTCTCGATCTGCTCGGGCACCGAGAGCTGACGACGGCCGGCCATGCGGTCCATGTCACGCGCCGCCGAGCGCTCCATCTGGCGGTAGATCTCGTTCTGGACCTCGAAGGGGCGGCGGATGTTGCTGAAGCGCTGCTGGCCCTGCTCGCCGCCGGACTCGATGAGGAGGTCACCGGCTCCCACCAGCCGCTCGAAGATCGTCTGGTTGAAGGCGATGTCGTTGATGCGCTCCAGCGGGATCTCCTTGCCCTTCTTGGCGATGACGCCGGAGCGGTAGATCAGGCGGTCCGTGGTGACCACGAAGTGCGTGTTGGCCCACTTCAGGTACGTCCAGGCGAAGCGCACGGCACCGATGAGCGCCAGCAGCACCGCCAACCACGTGATCCAGCCGTTGACGCTCCCGTTGCCCGGGTTGAGGACCGTGGCGATCACGACGCCCACGACGACGAGGGCGACCTCGAGCAGCAGGTCGGGGATCAGGAACCAGAGGTGCGGCTTGAGGTCGGTGACGATCTCCTCGTCCTCGTGCAGGAACCGCCGGGGGAAGGGCATGGGGACATGCTACGGCGCCCGGGGACGCGGGTCCGGGCCCGAGCCCCGGCCGGTCGCCGCCCGCCATCCGCGTTTCTGTCAGACCCCGTCCGTACCCTGCTCCCGTGGACACCGACCGCCTCCTCTCGGGCCTGAACGACGCCCAGCGGGCCGCCGTCACCTCGCCCGGGTCGCCCTTGTGCATCCTGGCCGGGGCGGGATCGGGCA
>JBIKWW010000201.1:0-6508 GCA_044356125.1 Acidimicrobiia bacterium | reverse complement strand
ACGGCGTTGGCGAAGCGCAGGGCGAGGAGGTTCTGGACCGTCTCCTTCCCCAGGTAGTGGTCGATCCGGTACACCTGGGCCTCATCGAAGGCGGAGTGCACGACGGAGTCGAGCGCGCGGGCCGATGCCGTGTCGTGACCGAAGGGCTTCTCGATCACCACGCGCGCGTATGAACCTCCGTTCCCGGGCCGGTTCAGGCCGGCATCTCCCAGGCCGCTGATGAGCAGCGGGAAGGTCGACGGGGGAGCGGCGAAGTAGAAGAGCCGGTTGCCGGGCATCCCGGCAGGTCCGAGCACCGTCTCGTCGACGTCGCGCAGGATGTCCGCCAGCCGAGCGAAGGTGCGGGCGTCGCTGTAGTCACCCGTGAGGTAGCGGAACCGCTCGGTGGCCCGGGTCCAGCTCTCCGGGGCGCTCTCGACCGCCTCGGCCATCCGGAGGCGGAAGTCCGCCTCGGTCATCTCGGTGCGGGCCACGCCCACGACCGTGAACCCAGACGGCAGGAATCCCCGCTCGATCAGCTCGGCCAGGGCCGGCATCAGCTTCCGGCTGGTGAGATCTCCGGACGCGCCGAAGATGACGAGCGCGGTGGGGAGGACGCTGGTTCCGGGGACCGTCTGGGCGGGCACCCGGCTAGCTCATCACACCGACCGGACCCGTCGGAGGAGCCCGGCCGTGGAGGGATCCAGGCCGTCGGTCCGGCCGTCCGCGAAGCGGGGAAGCAGCTCCGAGCACAGCGCCTTGCCGAGCTCCACGCCCCACTGGTCGAAGCTGTTGATTCCCCACAGCAGACCGCTGGTCACCACTCGGTGCTCGTGCAGGGCCACGAGTGCGCCGAGGGAACGGGGGGTCAGTGCGTCGAGGACGAAGGTGGTGCTGGGGCGGTTGCCGGGGAAGGTCCGGTGCCGTGCGATCACGGCCGGGTCGGCACCGGGGGCGGCCGTGGGCGCGCGCTCCCCGAGCGCGGCGTCGGTCGACTTGCCGAGCATCAGCGCCTGGGACTGGGCCAGGCAGTTGGCCAGCAGCTTCGTGTGGAGGTCGGCGAGCCCGTGACTGGGTCGTCGCACGGCGATGAAGTCGACGGGCACGACGTCGGTGCCCTGGTGGAGCATCTGGAAGTAGGCATGCTGCCCGTTGGTTCCCGGTTCGCCCCACACGACGGGACTCGTGGCGAAGGGGACCTCCTCGCCGTCGAGATCGACGCGTTTGCCGTTGCTCTCCATCTCGAGCTGCTGCAGGTAGGCCGGGAACCGTCGCAGTCCCTGGTGGTAGGGGGCGACGCAGCGGCTGGTGAAGCCATGGAAGTTGCGGTACCAGACGTCGAGCAGCCCGAGCCGGGTGGGCAGGTTGCGCTCGAGCGGGGCGGTTGCGGCGTGGAGGTCCATCTCGTGGGCCCCCGCCAGCAGCTCGCGGAACCCCGCCTCGCCGATGGCGATGGCGATGGGAAGCCCGATCGCGCTCCACATCGAGTACCGGCCGCCGACCCAGTCCCAGAACCCGAACGTCGTGTCGATGCCGAACGCAGCGGCTGCCTCGATGTTGGTGGTCGCGCCGACGAAGTGCCGGCGGGTGTCGGCACCGCCGTTGGCCAGGAACCAGTCGCGGGCGGCGTGGGCGTTGGCCATCGTCTCCTGGGTGGTGAAGGTCTTGGAGGCGATGACGAAGAGCGTGCGGTCGGGGTCGAGTCGGCGCAGCACCGGCGTGATGTCGTGGCCGTCGACGTTGCTCACGAAGTGGAAGCGCAGGTCGGGGTGGGTGAACGGTTCCAGCGCGGCCACCGCCATCTGGGGTCCGAGGTCGCTGCCCCCGATGCCGATGTTCACGACGTCGGACATGCCGCTCGCCGCTGTGTCGCGGACGCGCTCGGCGAAGGCGAGCATGCGGTCGAGCACGCCGTGCACGTCGTCACTGAAGGGGGCGGCGCCCCGGGGTGCGCGCAGGGCGGTGTGCAGCACCGCCCGTCCTTCGGTGGTGTTGACGGGCTCACCGGCGAGCATGGCCGCCCGGCGTTCGGGGATGGCGCACTCCCGGGCGAGGTCGTTCAGCAGCGACATGGTCGTGTCGTCGACGAGGTTCTTGCTCAGGTCGGCGAAGACCTCCGGAGCCTCGCAGCCGTAGCGCTCGAACCGGTCCGGGTCGTCGGCGAACGCGCGTCGCAGATCGAAGCTCCGGCCCATGGCTTCGAAGCGCTGGCGCAGCGACGCCCAGGCCGGCGTGCGGTCGGCGCGGAGCGCATCGGTCATCGGGTTCACGCCCCGCGCAGGTCGGCGGCGCGCTGCTGCAGTGTGGTCAGCAGCCCCTCGAAGCTCGTGACGAACGCGGCGACACCCTCCTGCTCCAGGACGGCGGCGACGTCGTCCATGTCGACGCCCACGGCGGCCAGGCCGGTCCACACCGTCTGCGCGCTGACGAGGGCGTCGATCGTGTCGACCGTGCGGGCGACCGTCCCGTGGTCGGCGAACGCTTCGAGGGTGGCGTCGGGAAGCGTGTTGACCGTGCCCGGACCGATCAGGGCGTCCACGTAGAGCGTGTCGGGGTAGGCGGGGTTCTTGGTGGAGGTGGACGCCCACAGCGGGCGCTGCGGACGGGCCCCGAGGTCGGCCAGGCGCTCCCATCGGGGACCGCTGAAGCGGGTGCGGGCCAGGTGGTTGGCGAGGATCCCCTGGGCGACGGCCGCGCGTCCCCGCAGGGACCGGGCGGCCTCGGTGCCGATGGCCTCGAGCCGCCGGTCGACCTCGGTGTCGACCCGGCTGATGAAGAAGGACCCGACTCCGGCGATGTCGGAGAGGTCGGTGGCACCGGCTTCGGCGCGTCGCTCGAGACCCCGGATGTAGGCCTCGAGCACGGCGTCGTAGCGCTCCAGGGAGAAGATCAAGGTGACGTTGACGTCGGCCCCCTCGGCCACCATCTGCTCCACGGCGGGAACGCCGGCGCGGGTGGCGGGGATCTTGATCATCACGTTGGGGGTGCCGACCCGCATGCGGAGTTCCCGCGCCGCGGCGATGGTGCCCGGCGTGTCGTCGGCCAGGGTCGGCGACACCTCGAGCGACACGTACCCGTCCCGTCCGCCGGACCCGCCGTGCACGCCGGCGAGCACCTCGCAGGCGGCCCGGACGTCATCGACGACCATGTTCCAGTAGGCACCCTCGACGGTCGATCCGGCGGCCATCAGGGAGCGGAACTGCTCGTCGTAGTCGGAGGATCCGGCGATGGCCTTCTGGAAGATCGTCGGGTTCGAGGTGACGCCCCGGACCCCGCGCTGTACCAGTTCGTCCAGGCCGTGGGGAAGGAAGGAACGGCGGAGGTTGTCGATCCAGGGGCTCTGGCCCTGCTCGCTGCTCAGCTGTCGAAGTCGTCCGGTCATGTCCTGCTCCTCATCGTCGGTCCCTCTGCTGCGTCGGCCGTCGGTGCTGGCCGCTGTTCCGGCCGTCAGTCCTCGCCGTCGTCGTCGAGCAGCAGCAGCGCCGCCTCGACGACGGAGTCCGCATCGAAGCCGTACTCGGCGATGACCTTCTCCGCCGGGGCGGACGCCCCGTAGGTGTCGACGGTGACGGCGAGGTCCGCGTAGCGCTCCCACCCGAACGACGTGCCCATCTCGACGGCGACGACCGGTAGACCCGGTGGCAGGACGTGGTCCTGGTAGGCCTCGTCCTGGGCCTCGAACCGGTCCCACGAGGGCATCGACACGACGCGGGCGGCCCAGCCCTCCTCGGCGAGCTCCTCGGCGGCACGGACGCAGTGCTGCAGCTCCGATCCGGTCCCGATCAGCACGACGTCGGGATCGCCGTCCGGCGCGTCGAGCAGCACGTAGGCGCCCCGGTCGACGCCGACGACGGCCCGATCGGCGGTGCCCGGGAGGACCGGGAGCTTCTGGCGGGACAGGATGAGGGCGATCGGGTGCTCGCCGCTCTCGACCACGACCCGCCAGGCGGCGGCGACCTCGTTGGCGTCGGCCGGCCGGATCACCCCGAGCCCGGGCATGGCGCGCAGGGCGGCGAGGTGCTCGATGGGCTGGTGGGTGGGCCCGTCCTCGCCGACTCCGATCGAGTCGTGGGTCCAGGAGTACAAGACCCGGCAGTGCGAGATGGCGGCGACCCGGACGGCGCCGCGCATGTAGTCGCTGAACACGAGGAAGGTGCCACCGAAGGGCAGCAGCCCCCCGTGGGCGGCGATGCCGTTCATCACACCACCCATGGCGTGTTCGCGGACACCGAAGTGGATGGCCCGGCCTTCCGGCGTGTCGCGCGTGAACCGGGCCATGCCCTTGAGGGCGGTCCCGGTGTTGCCGGTGAGGTCGGCGCCACCACCGATGAGTCCGGGAACGGCGGGGAGCAGGGCGTTCAGGCACTCCCCGGATGCCTGCCGTGTGGCCACGCTGTCGCCCGGCCTCCAGGCCGGGAGGCGCTCGGCCCAGCCCGGCATGGGAAGACCGGCCAGACAGGCGTCGAACTCGGCACGGGGCCCGTCGGCCAGGGCCGCCACCCGGTCGGTCCAGGCATCCACGGCGGGAGCGTGGCGGCGGGCCGCCCGCCGGTACAGGTCGGCGACGTCGTCGTCGACGGCGAAGGTGCGCGTCGGATCCATCCCCATGATCGCCTTGGTGGCGGCGATCTCATCGGCCCCCAAGGGCTCACCGTGGGCGGAGGAGGTGTCGGTCTTGTTCGGTGACGGCCATCCGATGTGGCTGCGCAGCACGATCATCGATGGGCGGTCGGTGACCGCCTTGGCCCGCAGGAGCGCGTCCGTGATCGCGTCGAGGTCCTCGGCGATCTCGCCGACCTCCTCCACGTGCCACCCGTAGGCGCGGAAGCGCGCTGCGGCGTCGTCGCTCAGCGTCAGGTCGGTGCCGCCGTCGATCGTGATCCGGTTGTCGTCGTAGACGGCGATCAGGCGCCCCAGGCCCAGATGCCCGGCGATCGAACCGGCCTCGTGGGCGATGCCTTCCATCAGGTCGCCGTCGGAGCACACGACGTAGGTGTGGTGGTCGCAGACCGACGCTCCGAAACGGGCCCGGAGGTTCGCCTCGGCGATGGCCATGCCGACGGCGTTGGCGAAGCCCTGGCCGAGCGGGCCGGTGGTGACCTCGACGCCCCGGGTGTGCCCGCGCTCGGGGTGCCCGGGGGTCTTCGAGCCCCACTGACGGAACGCCTTGAGGTCGTCGAGGCTGAGATCGGTGCCCGTCAGGTGGAGCATCGAGTACAGCAGGATCGAGGCGTGCCCGCACGAGAGCACGAAGCGGTCCCGATCGAACCACTCGGGGGCGTCGGCGTCGTAGCGCATCACCCGGGTGAACAGCACGTGGGCCAGCGGGGCGAGCGCCATGGCCGTGCCGGGGTGCCCGCTGTTGGCCTTCTGGACGGCATCCATGGCCAGGCCGCGGATGGTGTTCACGGCCCGGAGCTCGAGGGCCGGGTCCACGGAGGTCGTCATGGCGACGAACGCTAGATGAGCCGGTCCGGGCCCCGAACGACCACCGCCTGGTGCTCTCCGTCCCGGGCCCTCGTTCCGCCGATCCCGTCCCCGGCCCGCCCGATGAGCAAGAATGAAGGCACGAGACGACGGACTCGAGACCAAGGACGAGCTTTCCCATGAATCGCACGCGCACGGCGCTGCTGACCTCCGCCCTCGTGGGCGCACTGACGATCCCCGGAAGCCTGATGGTCGGCCCGGCCTCGGCTCAGGACTCGCCCACCACGACGCCGGCCGAGACCACGACGCCACCGACCACGGCCCCGGCGACGACCGCACCGGCGACGACCGCACCGGCGACGACGGCACCGGCGACCACCGCGCCGGCGACCACCGCGCCGACGACGGCCCCGGGGACCACCGTGCCGGGGGCGACGGCTCCGGGGGCGACGACCGTGCCCGGGGCGACGACCGTGCCCGGGGCGACGACCGTGCCCGGGGCGACGACCGTGCCCGGGGCGACGACCGTGCCCGGGGCGACGACCGTGCCGGCCGCGCCGCCCACCACGGTCCGGCCTGCTCCGACCCTGCTGGCGCCCGGTCCGAAGCTGCGCCAGGGCGCCCGTGGTCCCGCCGTGCTGGCGCTCGAGACACGTCTGGCCGAGCTGAAGATCGAGACCGGCAAGGTCGACGGGAAGTTCGACGCCATGACCTGGCAGGGCGTCGTCGGGTTCCAGAAGCTCATGGGCCTGAAGCGCACCGGGATCGTCGACGACGCCCTTCGGACGGCCATGAACGCCGCCGTCGAGCCTGCGGGGATCATCCCCAACGGTGGCGCCGGGAAGGATCACATCGAGGTCGACATCAGCCGGCAGGTGCTCTTCCTCTACAAGGACGGCTCGCTGTACCGGGTGTACACGATCTCGTCGGGGTCCGGGCGGCCGTACTGCGAGATCGGCAGCAACTCCAAGCAGCGGGTCTGCGGGAGCGCCCGCACTCCCCGCGGCACCTTCAAGATCCAGCGGCGGATCACCGGCTGGCGTCAGTCCGACCTCGGGCGCCTCTACAACCCGCTGTACTTCACGGGCGGGTACGCGTTCCA
>JBIKWW010000200.1:0-6513 GCA_044356125.1 Acidimicrobiia bacterium | reverse complement strand
CCTCGGGCATGGCCTCCTCCATCGAGGCGAAGGTGTGGGTGGCCCCGAGCTCCATGGCCTTCTCGCGCTTGAACTCGACGGGGTCGATGGCGATCACGTGGCGGGCTCCGGCCATGCGGGCCCCCTGCACGGCGTTGATGCCGATGCCGCCGATGCCGACCACCACGACCGTGTCACCGGGCGACACGTCGGCCCGTACGACGGCCGACCCCCACCCGGTCGCCACGCCGCAGGAGACCAGGGCCACGAGCTCGAGCGGGACGTCGGGCTCGACCTTGATGAGGCTCGCCTCGGCGCACACGGTGTGCTCCGAGAACGTGCCCAGCTTGGCGAACAGGTTGAGATCCTCGCCCCGGACGTGGTGGCGGGCGGTGCCGTCGGTGATCTGGCCCTTCTGGAAGGCCCCGGCGCCGAGGTCGCAGAGGTTCTGACGGGCAGTGGAGCAGTAGTGGCACCGCCCGCACGACGGGATGAAGCTGGCCGACACGTGGTCGCCGGGCTTGAGCGTGGTCACGCCCGGGCCGACCTCGACGACCACCCCGGCACCCTCGTGGCCGCCGATGATGGGGAAGGTGGGGTTCATGCCCATGGCCTGGGCGACCTCGTTGGGGATGGCCATGTCGCCCGTCACGAGGTGCTCGTCGGAATGGCACATCCCGGCGGCAGCCATCTTGACGAGCACCTCACCCGCCTTGGGCGGGTCGAGGTCGATCTCCTCGACCTTCCAGTCCTGACCGATCCCCCACAGCACCGCTGCACGTGTCTTCATGGCCGGACCGTACCGCCCCACGCCCCGACCACTCCAACCGCCCCGACACGCCCCGACACGCCCCGACCCCGGCAGGCGAAGCCCCACCAGGCGAGCCCGGCAGGCGAAGCCCCACCGGCAAGCCCGGCGGGTGGCGCCGAGGAGGGAGGGCCCCACCACCGGAGCGTCAGCGAGGATGGTGGGAGGGCACCCCCGGAGGCGACAGGACCCGCCGGC
Source organism: Acidimicrobiia bacterium (assembly GCA_044356125.1). Lineage (GTDB taxonomy): Bacteria > Actinomycetota > Acidimicrobiia > Acidimicrobiales > JANYDT01 > JBIKWW01. The sequence goes on along the minus strand of JBIKWW010000200.1, from coordinate 5,528 downwards.
CGGGGATGGAGGGCTCAGAGCCCCCGGACGATCTCCGCCATGAGCGAACCCGCCTCGGTGGGGTTGAGACCGACGCGCACACCGGCGGCACGCAGGGCGTCCATCTTCCCCTGGGCCGTGCCCTTGCCGCCGGAGACGATGGCCCCGGCGTGGCCCATCTTCTTCCCGGGGGGCGCCGTGACGCCCGCGATGTAGGCGCTCATGGGCTTGGTCATGCGGGTCTTGATGAACTCCGCCGCCTCCTCCTCGCCGGTGCCGCCGATCTCACCGATCATGATCACGGCGCGGGTCTCGTCGTCGGTCTGGAACTGCTCGAGCACGTCGACGAAGGACGTGCCCGGCACCGGATCGCCGCCGATGCCCACGCAGGTGGACACGCCGATGCCCTGCTGCTTGAGCTCGTAGAGGGCCTGGTAGGTGAGCGTGCCGGAGCGGCTCACGATGCCGACGGCGGGCTGGCCGGGCTGGGGCGGCAGGGCGATCTCACCCGCCGTGATCCCGATGTTGCAGCGCCCGGGGCTGATGATGCCGGGGCAGTTGGGCCCGAGCAGGCGGGTGCCCGGGTGGTCCTTGAGGAGGGTGTTGAAGACCTTGGCCTCGTCCTGGGCGGGGATGCCCTCGGTGATGCAGACGACGAAGCCGATGCCCGCCCGGGCTGCTTCGAGGATCGCCGCGGGGGCGGCCTTGGGGGGGACGGCCACGAAGCTGGCGTCGGCCCCCGTGGCGGCGACGGCGTCGGCGACGCTGTCGAACACGGGGATCCCCTCGACGTCGGTTCCGCCCTTGCCGGGCGTGACGCCGCCGACGACCTGGGTGCCGTAGGCCCGGTTGCGCAGGCCGTGGTACCGGCCCTGACCGCCGGTCAGGCCCTGGACGATGACCTTGGTGTGCTCGTTGACGAAGATGGCCATGACGGTTCGTTCCTTCCGGCTCAGCGCTTGGCGAGCTCGACGGCGGCCTTGGCGGCTTCGAGCATGGTCGGCTTGGAGATGAGCTTGTCGGCGGGGATGCCCGCCTTGGCCAGGATCTCCCGGCCCTGTTCGGCGTTCGTCCCGTCGAGACGGATGACGATCGGCGCCTTCAGCGCCACGCGGTCGAGCGCCTCGACGATGCCCTTGGCGACCTCTTCGCCGCGGGTGATCCCGCCGAAGATGTTGATCAGGATCGATTTGACGTTGACGTCGGTGTTGATGACCTCGAGGGCCCCGGCCATGACGTCGGCGTTGGCACCGCCCCCGATGTCGAGGAAGTTGGCGGCCCGGCCGCCGACCTGGTTGACGACGTCGAGCGTGGACATGGCGAGGCCGGCGCCGTTGGCGATGATGCCGACGCTGCCCTCCAGGCCGATGTACTGCAGGCCCTTCTCGTGGGCCAGTTCCTCCCGGGAGTCGCGCACGACGGTGGCGAGCCACGGGTTCCACTCGGGGTGGCGGAACAGCGCGTTCTCGTCGAGGGCCACCTTGGCGTCGAGGCACAGGACCCGGCCGTCGGGGGTGAGCACGAGCGGGTTGATCTCGGCCAGGTCGCAGTCGCCCTCGGTGAAGCAGCGGTAGAGCCCGACCAGCACGTCGGCGGCCTGCTCGACGGCGGCCGGGTTCAGCTTGGCGTCCTTGCAGGCCTGCAGCGCCACCTCGCGGGAGATGCCGACCGTCGGGTCGATGTGCAGCTTGACGAGCGCCTCGGGGTTCTCGACGGCGACCTGCTCGATCTCGACACCGCCTTCGGCGGAGAGCATCAGCAGGTGCTTCTTGGCCGCCCGGTCGAGGGTGTAGGAGGCGTAGTACTCCTCGGCGATGTCGGCCGCGTTGGCGACCAGCAGGCGGTGCACGACGTGGCCCTTGATGTCCATCCCGAGGATGTTGGAGGCGTGCATCCGGGCCTCCTCGGCGTTGGCGGCGAGCTTCACGCCACCGGCCTTGCCGCGCCCGCCCACCTGGACCTGTGCCTTGATCACGACCGGGTAGCCGGCCGCCTCGGCGGCGGCCACGGCGGCGTCGACCGTGTCGGCCACGTCGCCGGAGGGCACCGGCAACCCGAACCGGGCGAAGTACTCACGGCCCTGGTACTCGAAGAGATCCACCGATGCGCCTTTCTGCTGTCTCGTCCGGTGCCGGCTCGTCCGGCGGTCACGGGACGGCGGTGGATCCTAGGGGCGCCGCGACCGGCCCAGGGAAACCGGCCCGCGGCGAGGTCGGTCAGCGCGTCTCGCGCTCGTCCAGGGTCTGCTCCAGCCAGCCCGTGATGTCGTCGAGCGGCGAGCCGGGCGTGAAGACCCGGGCGACCCCGGCGGCGGCGAGCTTGGGCTGGTCGACGTCGGGGATGATGCCCCCGCCGAACACGACGACGTCGCCCGCCCCCGCCGCCCGCAGCCCCTCGACCACGAGCGGGAACAACGTGAGGTGGGCGCCCGAGAGGATGGACAGGCCGACCGCGTCGGCGTCCTCCTGCAGCGCCGTCGCCACGACCTGCTCGGGGGACTGGTAGAGGCCGGTGTAGATCACCTCGAACCCGGCGTCGCGCAGGGCGCGGGCGATCACCTTCGCTCCCCGGTCGTGCCCGTCCAACCCGGGCTTGGCCACGATGACGCGGTAGGGCCTCAGCACGCCCCGAACTCTACGGCGCCGGACCGCCCCCGCCCACCCGGTCCCCGTGACGCACCGCCCGCGCCAGACTGGACCCCGATGGCCGCCGCCCGAGCCGACCGCCGCCGAGCGGCGCGAGACCAGCGTCCCCCCGCCGCCCCGCAGGGTCCCGGCGGACGGCCGATCCGGCGCAAGGAGGGTCACGGGCCCGGGATCATCGTCGGGGTCGCGTTCGTCGTGCTGGTCGGCACCTTCGTGCTGTGGTCGCTGGCCCGCAACGCGTCGCGGGGCAACGTCAACCTGGGCAACGGCACCTTCGAGCTCGGCGACACCGAGGACCGGGTCCGCACCATCGAGCGACGCGGTCCGCTGCTGTTCCAGGCCCTGATCGGCGAGACCGACCTCTGGGTGAACCGGGTCGGCGAGACGTGGGTCGCCTTCCGAGCGGCGGCGCCGGGCCAGCCCCGGGAGTGCTCCGTCGTCTACCGACCCGAGGCCGGCGACTTCGCCGACCCGTGCACCGGCACGGCCTATCCGGCCGACGGACGGGGCCTCGAGCACGTGCTCGTGGAGGACCGTCAGGGGCGCCTCGTGGTGGACCTGCGGGCCCCGATCAGCGGTCCGGGTGGGCAGCGGGTCATCGACCCGGCGGCGACGATCGTGGTGCGCCCCCCGACGACACCGACGACACCGACGACACCGACGACCGGCTGACCGTCGGTTCGCCGACCCTGCGGGCTCAGCGCCCGCGCAGGCGGGCGAGCCGAGCGGCCACGGAGTCCGACGGTGTCGGCGCTGTGCGTGTTCGATCGCTCGAGCGGATCTCGGGAGTTGCGTTCGTCCCGCGCGTCACGGGGTCGGGCCTTGCCCGGGCCAGCGGAGTGAGAGCGCGCTCCAGAACGAGCCGATCAGCACGCTCGTGCCCTCACCTGGTGAGCCGGGACACCGTCCGTGTCCACTTGACCCGGTACATCTCGGCGTCGGCCCGCTGGAGGAGTGCGGCGGCGTCGTCGGCGCCACCGAGGACGACCCCGATGCTGACCGACATCGACACCTGGTGACCGGAGATGGTCATCGGCTCGCTCACCTTCGCGAGGATCCGGTCGGCGACCGAGCGGGCGGCGTCGGCAGAGGGCACCCCGCGCAGCAGCACCACGAACTCGTCGCCACCGAGACGCCCGACCAGGTCGGAGCTCTTGACCGAGGCCGCGATCCGGCGTGCCGCGATCGTGAGGGCCAGGTCGCCCGCCGCATGTCCGAACCGGTCATTGATCGGCTTGAACCTGTCAAGGTCGCAGAAGAGCACGGCGATCGTGTCCGGGTTGGCTGCCGTGAGTGCCTTGTCGATCGCCTGGGTGATCGACAAGCGGTTCGGGAGCCCGGTCAGCGGGTCGTGGGCCGAGACGCGGGCGAGCTCCGCCTGATCACGGACAGCCCTCGTGACGTCTTCGGTGATGGCGACGAACTGCGCGACTTCGCCGAGCTCGTCGAGCACGACACCCACCCGGGCGTCGAGCCACCGCACCTCGCCGTCGTTGCGGACCATCCGGTAGCGCACCTGGTAGGACTCCTTGGTAGCTCGGGCACGGCTGCCGGCGCTGAGGAACTGGTCGCGGTCCTCGCGGTGGAGCATCCGGAGCCATCCGAGGCCCATCGCGAACGACATGCGCTGCCCGGTGATCTCCTGCCAGCGCTCGTTCGCGAAGGTGGCCGCGCCGGTGGCTGCGTCGTGGATGCTGATGGCCGCCGGGCAGGTGGCCACGATCGTGTGCAGGAGGCGTTCGGCCTGCAAGAGTCGCTCGAGGCGCGCTTCGTACACACACGTTCCATCGGCTCGCGACAACGCGACTTGAGCCCGCTGATCCCCCCATCATGCCGACCAGGGGCACGTCCCTCGTCGGCACATACCCCTGAGGGTATCAGCTCTCGAGGAAGCCGAGCATGGCGTCGATGAAGCCGAAGTGCTCGGGCGTGGCCGAATGGTCGCAGCGGCGCAGCACCTTGAGCGTGCCGTGCGGGAAGGCGGCGGCGAGGCGGTCGGCCGGGTGGGCGAAGTCCTCGTCGCCGATGGCCACCAGCACCCGGGACTGCACGGCGGCGCAACGGGCCTCGGTGACCGGGTCGGGCGGCATCGGCCGGCGGAGGCAGGCGACGAGGGCGACGGGATCGTTGCCCGCCGCCCGGCCATGGTCGGCGAGCTGCTGGCGCTGACGGTCGAGCGGGTCGCCCGAACCCTCCAGCGCCCGGGCCAGCTGCTCGGATCCCGACCGGTTCGGGTCTGGCTCGAACAGGCCGTCGCCGATGCCGGCGAGCACGACCCTGCCGAAGCGGTCGGGCTGGCAGCAGATGAGCTGCAGGAGCGTCATCGCCCCGAGCGAGAAGCCCACGGCGTCGACCGGGCCCTCGGGCAGGGCGTCGAGGATCCGTTGGGTCAGGTCGGCGTAGGCGGCCGGGTCATGGGGCTTGGGGGCGTCGCCGTGGCCGAGCAGGTCGACGCCGATGACGCGCCGGCCGCTGTCCTTCACCAGCTCCGACACCCCGGGGCCCTGCCAGGTGCGGGCGAACGACCCGGCCCAGCCGTGCACCATGACGACCGGGGCGGGGGGATCACGGAAGATGCCAGCCATGGTCGGCGACGCTACCGTCGCCGCCCATGCCCAGCCTCACCAGCGACGAACTCGACGCCTTCCTGGCCGAGCCCGGCCACCTGCTGCGGATCGCCACCGTGGATGCCGACGGGATGCCCAGCGTCGTGCCCATCTGGTTCATCGCCGAGGACGGCCGCCTCTGGTTCACCCCCCGGGAGCGCAGCGCCTGGTGGACGCACCTGCAGCGCGACCCGCGGGCGTGCGTGGTGGTCGACGAGGAGGCCACGCCGTACCGCAAGCTCGTCGTGCGCGGGTCGGTTCGCGTCGACCACGCACCGGGCGAGGACGACGCCTGGCG
>JBIKWW010000199.1:0-6564 GCA_044356125.1 Acidimicrobiia bacterium | reverse complement strand
GTACTTCTCCGGGTCCCACATGATGATCTGCGGGTTCTTGTTCAGCGGGGCGACCACGGCCTTGGTCGGGAACTCGCCCGAGGTGGCGATCTGCTCGTCGGTGCCCACGTAGGCGAGGGTGATCGACGGGTCCTTGTACATGGTCGACGTGGGCGACTCGAAGGCGATCGCCGGACCGCCGGTGCGGATCTCGACGTTCACGCCGGTGGGCTGGCCACCGTCGACGAGCGGGCCGCTGACCTTCTTCTTCTCCAGGTCGAAGGTGGGGTTGTCGCCCACCAGCTGGTACATGGCGCCGTGCTCAGCCTCGGGCTGCCAGTCGAGCTGGATCACGACGTTGTCGGGGCACACGCCGGCCAGCTGGGCGGGGCCGGCGGCGGCCGCCGCGCTGGTCTCCGGGGCGGCGGTCTCGGGGGCGGCGGTCTCGGCCGGGGCGGCCGTCGTCTCAGGGGCGACGGTCTCGGCGACCGAGGTCTCCGCGGCGACGGTGGTGTCAGCGCTGTCGCTGTCGCTCCCGCAGGCGCCGAGGGTGACGGCGGCTGCGACGGACAGGGCCAGCCATGCACTTCGCTTCATGGGTCTCCTTGATGGTGGGATCAGGGGTTGGTGGTTGGTGGTTGGTGGTTGGCGGTGGGGAGTGCGCGGGCTCAGGATCGGGGCGTGTCGTACCAGCGGCCGACGACGGCCTTGTTGAGGAAGCCGAAGAACCCGAAGAAGCCCAGACCGAGCAGGGCGGCGGCGATGATGCACAGCCAGGTCCCGGCGCCGTTGATGCGGGAGACGTAGACGTCGACCAGCAGACCCAGGCCGGCCTCGCCCGCCCGGAAGAACACGTCGCCGACGATGGCGCCGATCACGGCGAGCCCGGCGGAGATCCGGAACCCGGCGAAGATGGCGGGTGACGCCGCCGGGATCTCCAGGCGGATCAGGCGCCGGAGGCGCCCGACCCGGTGGAGGGTGAAGAGGTCGTGGTAGCCCTTCTCCACGGACCGGATGCCGAAGAGCGTGTTGGAGATGATCGGGAAGATCGTGATCACCACGGTCACGAACACCCGGGGCGCGAAGCTGTAGCCCATGATCGCCCCGATGAGGGGGCTCACGATGAGGATCGGTACCGCCTGGAGCGCCACGAGGTAGGGCCAGAACGACTTCTCGATCCACTGGGCCTGGGCCATCACGATGGCGATGCCCATGCCCACCACGATGGCGATGCCCAGGCCCATCACGGCGACCTTGATGTCGAGCCAGCAGGCCTTGAGGACGGCGTCGCGGATCGGTCGGTTCATGAAGCCGTCCTGCCAGATGCGGTGCGGCATCGGCAGCAGGAACCGCTTGTAGGAGGGCATCAGGAACGGGCCGCCGTACCAGATGCCGAGCACGATGAGGAAGACGACGAACGGTCCGACGTACTCGAGCACCGACTTCTTCCGGCGGTGCTCCTGGAGGAGGCTGTCGGAGGCCGAGGCCGAGCGCCCGGCAGCGAGATCGAGCGATCCGGGTCCGTTCTCGGCGCCGCCCGTCGACATCGATACCTGCTCGGCCGACGCACCGGGAGCCGTGGGGCGCAGGGTCCCGGTCGGGGCGGTGTCGGTCACGTCATCTCCAATCGGGTGAGTCGGTTCCGGCAACCTAGCAACTGGAAGCCGGGCCAGGTCGGCCGGGTGTTTCCGGTCGATGAACGTCGGGCCCCCGAATCCCGGCACGAGGGGGCGGCCCCCGGCGCTCAGGCATGGGCGTGTCGGAGCGCGTCGTTGACGGCTCCGGTGAGGGCGGCGAACTCGGCGGTGTAGCGGACGTCCTCGGTGCGGGGGTAGGGGAACGGGACCGGGAAGCGGGCGGTGATCCGGCCTGGTCGGGCCGACATCACCATCACCTCGGTCGACAGGTAGACGGCCTCGGAGATCGAGTGCGTGATGAACAGCCCGGCGAAGCGGGTCTGTCCGAACAGGAGCATCAGCTCGGTGTTGAGACGGTCCCGGGTGATCTCGTCGATGGCCCCGAAGGGCTCGTCGAAGAGGAACAGGCGGGGCTTGAGGGTGAGGGACCGGGCCAGCGAGCAGCGCATCCGCATTCCCCCCGACAGCGCCCTCGGGTAGTGCTTCTCGAAGCCGCTGAGGCCGACGAGGTCGATGGCCTCCTGGGCGATGCGGTCGCGGTCGGCCTTGGGCACGCCGTGCAGCTCGGCGAAGAGCTCGACGTTGCGCCGCACGGTCCGCCAGGGCAGGAGGGTGGCGTCCTGGAAGACGTAGCCGATGTTGCCGGGGATCACCGTCATCGAACCGCCGGTCACGTCGGTGAGGCCCGACGCCATCTTCAGCAGCGTCGACTTGCCGCAGCCGGACGGGCCGATGATGGACACGAACTCGCCCTCCCGGACCTCCAGGGTGGCGTCGGCGACCGCCTCGGTGCCGTCGGGGAACACCTTCCGGACCCGGTCGAAGGCGAGGGCGACCTGTCCCGCCCCGGGCGGGGTGGCCGACGGGGTCGGGGCGGTCGTGGAGCGGTCGGCCATGGGGTCCTCCGGGTGGGTCAGCGGGTCGGGCGGGTCAGCGGGTCAGCCGGGGTCAGCCGGGGTCAGCCGGTGGATCAGCGGTGGATCAGCGGTGGATCAGCGGTGGATCAGCGGTGGATCAGCGGTGGATCGTACGGGTCACGGTGGTGTGGGCGACGGGGCGGCCGCGGTGCCACACGATGCGGTCCTGGTCGGCCCGGGCCATGGCGTCGGCCAGATCGTCGCCGCGGACGGCGACCAGCTCGGCCGGGCTCCCGGGTTCGACGGCGACCCGTTCCAGGCCCATGCAGGCCCGGGCGCCGTCGGTCACGAGCGCCCACGCCGCGGCCGGCTGCAGGTGGCCCGCCATCACCAGGAGCGCGGCCGTCTCGAACGGGTCGCTGCGGCCCATGGAGCAGAAGGGGTCGCGCACGTTGTCGGCCCCGGCACCGACGTGGGCCCCGGCGGCGAGCAGCGGTCCGATGGCGGTGAGACCCCGGGGCGGGGCGACGGGATGCTGGCGGGCCTGGAGGAACAGGTTCGTCTGGGGCAGCGTGACCACCCCCACGCCGGCGGCGGCGACCACCTCGCTCACCGACCGCTGGACGTCGGGCGGCTGCACGCCGAGGCTCACGCAGTGGGAGGCGACGGCTCCGTGGGCGTACCCGGTGGCGAGGATCCGCTCGGCCAGGTAGCGCAGCTCGAGGTGGGACGGGTCGAGCGTCTCGTCGGTGTGGAGGTCGATCGGGCGCCCGGCGGTGCCGGCCAGGTCCAGGGCGAAGTCGGTCGCCTCGATGGGGTCGACGTCGAGATGCGGGCAGCCCCCCACGATGACGTCCGTGTCCGCCGCCAGCGCCTCGTGCAGCAGCGCCCGGTTGTGGGGTCCTTCGGGGCCGGTGACCCAGCCGGCGAGGGCCACGATCTGGATGTCGATCAGGTGGCCGACCCGGCGGCGGACCTCGAGCAGGGCCTCCACGGCCTTGAGCTCGACGCCCTCGTGCACGTTGACGTGGGTGCGAACCGCCGTGATGCCGGAGGCGACGAGCTCCAGGGTGGCCTGCTCGGCCCGGTCGGCCATGCCGGCGACGGTCAGGCGGGGGATGTAGGGGATCCAGGCGTCGATGGCGCCCTGGAGGTCACCGCGGGGGTTGGGGACGTCGTGGGCGGTGAGGGCCTTGTCGAGGTGGGCGTGGGGCTCGGCGGGGGCGGCGAGCAGGAGCCGTCCGGCCAGGTCGGTGACGCCCGCGTCGGGCCCGACCGGGCGCCCCGGCCGGTGGTCCTCGACGACGGCGATGCGCCCGTCGGCCAGGCCCACGTCCACGGTGCGGCCGTCGGCCAGCCGGGCGCCGGTCAGCCAGGCGGTGGGGATGGTGACGGGCGGGGCTCCGGCCTCGGGCATGCGTGCAGGCTAGGGCCGCCGGAGCGCCCATGCCGCAGGCGGGAGGCGGCAGGGAGCCCGTCGGCCGTCGCTACGATCGCCGGATGGCCATCCCCCCGCCCGGCGAACGAGAGATCCTCACCTGGTCGACGTTCGGGGAGGGATCACGGGAGCTGGCCGAGCAGGTGGCGGGGAGCGGGTACCGGCCCGACATCATCCTTGCCATCGCCCGCGGCGGCCTGCTGCCCGCCGGGGCGCTCGGCTACGCGCTGTCCGTCAAGAACGTGTTCGTGATCTCCGTCGAGTACTACACGGGGATCGGCAAGACGCTCGACTTCCCCGTGATGCTGCCGCCGCAGCTCAACCTCGTCGACATCAAGGACCAGCGGGTGCTGATCGTCGACGACGTCGCCGACACGGGCGCCACGCTCAAGGCGGTGCACGACTTCATCGCCGGTCACGTGGCCGAGGTGCGCAACGCCGTGATCTACGAGAAGTCGATCTCGATCGTGAAGTGCGAGTACGTGTGGCGCCGAACCGACCGATGGATCGACTTCCCGTGGTCGGACCGCCCGCCGGTCCTGCTGCCCTCGGGTGAGCTCAACGAGGCGGGCCTCGAGGGCCACTGACCCGTTGGGCCCCCCGGAGGCCGACGCGCTGCGAATCGGTACCCCCAGGGGCCCCCGGGGTACGAATCGACGCGTTCTCCCCCGAGCCCCTTCACAGGGGGGTCTGCGATCTTCATGATCTCCCGGCTCCCGCACCGTGCGGGAGCGATTCCGAGGAGGTCCTTCGTTGGAGCAGACGCTTCGCCCGGCAGTGTCCGGGTCCCTGGTCGGCCGGCCCGCTGCGCCGCATCCCGGCGCCGTGCTGCCGAGTCCGAAACAGGAGGCGTTCCTGCGCTCCCACGAAGCCGAGACCCCGTACGTCGTGATCGACCTGGACCGCGTGGCCGAGCGGTACGACGCGCTGCGGGAGGCCCTGCCCGAGGCCGAGGTCTTCTACGCCATCAAGGCCAACCCCGCCGCCCCGATCCTGTCGTTGCTCGCGCAACGAGGTTCGGCGTTCGACGTCGCCTCGCCGGCCGAGATCGACATGGCTGTGGAGGCAGGTGCCGACCCCGCCTCCATCTCGTTCGGGAACACGATCAAGAAGGAGGCCCACATCGCAGCCGCCTTCGCCCGTGGCGTGCGTCTGTTCGCCTTCGACTCCGAGGAGGAGCTGGCCAAGCTGACCCGCTCGGCGCCGGGGTCGACCGTATTCTGCCGCGTGCTCTGCGACGGCTCGGGAGCCGACTGGCCGCTCTCGCGCAAGTTCGGCTGCGAGCCCGAGGAGGCCCGCCGCCTGCTGGTGATGGCCGCCCGGGCCGGTCATCCGGTCGGCATCTCGTTCCACGTCGGCTCCCAGCAGCGCGACCTCGACGCCTGGGGCCGCGCCCTGGCCGAGGTGGCGTGGGTGGCCGAGGCGGTCCACGAGGCCGGTCACCGGCTGGCGCTCGTCAACATCGGCGGGGGCTTCCCGGCCCGCTACAGCGAGGCCATGCCCCCGATCGGTGAGTACGGGGCGGCCATCCGGGCCGCGCTGGGCGACCACCTGGGCGCCGTGTACGGGCCGGAGCTGCGCGTCATCGCCGAGCCCGGCCGCTACATGGTGGCCGACGCCGGGGTGCTCCAGACCGAGGTGGTGCTGGTCTCGCGCAAGCACGAGTTCGACGAGCGACGTTGGGTGTATCTCGACTGCGGCAAGTTCGGGGGTCTGGCCGAGACCATGGACGAGGCCATCCGGTACCGGCTCCGCACGCCCCACGACGGCACCGCCGACGGGCCCGTGACCATCGCCGGGCCGACCTGCGACTCCGCCGACGTGCTCTACGAGAAGACCGACTACCGGCTGCCCCTGGCCCTGCGCCCGGGCGACCGGGTCGAGCTGCTGTCGTGCGGGGCCTACACGACCACGTACGCGGCGGTCGGGTTCAACGGGTTCGCCCCCCTGCGGGAGCACTTCGTCTGACCCGAGGGGTCGGCCCGGCTCGGCCGGCCAGCCCGGCTCAGCCGACCAGCCCGGCTCAGCCGACCAGCCCGGCCAGGTCCACCGTGGGCGGCACCAGCACGGTGTCGATCTGGTGGATGACGCCGTTGCCGGCCAGGATGTCGGCGGCGGTGACCGTGGCCCCGCCCACCTTGACCGTCCCGCCCTCCACGCTGACGGCCAGCGTGGTTCCCCCGACGGTCGTGACGTCACCGGTCGTGACGTCGGCGGCGAGCACCTTCGCCGGCACGACGTGGTGCAGGAGCACGGCCACCAGGGTCTCCTTGTTGGCCGGGTCGAGCAGGGCGTTCAGGACGCCTTCGGGAAGGGCGGCGAAGGCGTCGTCGGTGGGGGCGAACACGGTGAACGGCCCCGGCCCCTGGAGCGTCTCGGTCAGGCCGGCGCTCTCGATGGCCGACGCCAGCGTGGTGAACCCGCCCTTGAGGGCGGCGGCGTCGATGATGCCCATCGGCACCGCGGCGACCGCCGTGGTCTCGGTGGCTGCCGTCGCCCCCGGGGCGGCCGACCGGGCGGCGGGCAGCGTCTCGGCCGTCATCGGCACGGTTTCGGCCGTCATCGGCACGGCCGGGACGGTCGTCTCGACGAGGGTGCCGCCCACGACCGCGTCGCCCCCACCGGGGCCGGTGTCACCGGCGTCGTCGGCCAG
>JBIKWW010000008.1:0-21218 GCA_044356125.1 Acidimicrobiia bacterium | reverse complement strand
GGGGGCGGGGCGGGGGTCGGGTCGGGGGTACCGAGCCCGGCGACGACGTCGCGGACGCGGCGGTCGGCCAGGGGTCGGTAGAGGACCCGGTAGCGGTCGTGATCAGCAGCGTCGCCGACGGGGTGGGCGTCGAAGAAGCGCCCGCGGGGCGGCGGCACCGGCAGCGCCTCGGGGAGGTCGAGGCGCAGGTCATCCCGGTTCCCGACGGGCCCGAGGACCTGCGGGCTTCCGATCAGACGGCCCGTGGCGTCGCGCACCTCGAGGTAGATCTCGCCGAAGACGGGCCGCGGGGCCCGGGCCCGTCCGTTCCCGTCCGTACCCTGGGCGCCGGGTCCGTCGTCGGCCCCGGGCCCCCCGACGGTGGTCGGCGCCGCTCCCGAGCCGGCGGTGGCGAGCGCGTTCAGCAGGGCCTGGCCCCGACCGGCGAGGTCGCGTCCGCCGGCCAGGCCCCGCGGCAGCCGGCGGTTGCCGACCTCGCGCAGCTCGGTGTCGAGACGGTCCTGCAGCGAGTGCCGGACCAGCCCCTGGACGGCGAGGTTCATGGCGGCCAGGCCGACGCCGCCGATCAGCAGCGTCGACAGCAGCAGCCGCAGGCGCAGGGACACGGCTGCTCAGTGCTCCGAGGGCATGCGCAGGCAGTACCCGACCCCGCGCACGGTGTGGATGAGCGACGGCCCGTGGGCGTCGAGCTTGCGGCGCAGGTAGAAGACGTAGGTCTCGACCACGCCTGCGTCCCCGTCGAAGTCGTAGTGCCAGACGTGGTCCAGGATCTGGGCCTTCGTCAGCACGCGCTTGGCGTTGAGCAGCAGGTAGTGGAGCAGGTTGTACTCGGTGGGGGTGAGGTCGATGCGGGTCGTGCCCCGGCGCACCTCGCGGCCGTCCTCGTCGAGCACCAGGTCGGCGAAGCGCAGCACACCGCCCTCGGCATCCCCCGCCCGGCCCGAGCGCCGCAGCACGGCCCGCACCCGGGCGACGAGCTCATCGACGTTGAACGGCTTGGTGATGTAGTCGTCGGCCCCATGGGTGAGGCCACGGACCTTGTCAGCAGGGGTGTCGCGGGCCGTGAGGAAGATGATGGGGGTGCCGTCGCGCTCGGCGTTGAGGCGCTCCTGGACCCGGAAGCCGTCGTCGTCGGGGAGCATCACGTCGAGCAGGATGAGGTCGGGACGCTCAGCCCGGGTGGCCCGCACCCCGTCGTTGCCCGTCGCCGCGGTGACCACCTCGAACCCCTCGTAGCGCAGCACCGCGGCGATCAGCTCGGAGATGGCCGGCTCGTCCTCGACGACCAGGATTCGTGTACCCACCCCGCCAGTGTGGTGGGCCCGGCTCAGAGTTTCCTGAGAACCCGCTCGGACGCCGGGACGCCGCTCACCACTGCAGCTCCATGGCGGCCGGCCGCTGCAGGAGCGCGGCCAGGGCGTCGGTGGCCGTGGCCCCCTCGTGGGTGACCCGCATGACCTGCTCGACGATGGGCAGGTCGAGGCCCAGCTCGACGGACTGCTCCCACACCGGCCGGGCCGACTTCACCCCCTCGGCGACCATCCGCATCTCGGCGAGCACCTCGGCCAGGCTGCGTCCCCGCCCCAGGTGCTCGCCCACGGTGCGGTTGCGCGACAGCGGCGACATGCACGTGGCGATCAGGTCGCCCAGGCCCGCCAGCCCGCCGAAGGTCAGCACCCGACCCCCCAGGCGGGTCCCCAGGCGGGCGATCTCGTTCAGGCCCCGGGTGATGAGCGTGGCCTTGGTGTTGTCGCCGAAGCCCATCCCGTCGACCATCCCGGCGGCGATGGCGAGCACGTTCTTCAGCGCTCCCGCCACTTCGGCCCCGGTGACGTCGGTGTTGACGTAGACACGGAACGTCGGCCGGTTGAACACCGGCTGCAGACGCAGCGCCAGGGCTTCGTCGGCCAGGGCCAGCACGGCGCCCGCCGGGTGACCGGCCATGACCTCACGGGCCAGATTCGGGCCCGACAGCACACCGGCGGGGTGCCCGGGCGCCACCTCGGCGATCACCTCGGTCATGCGGGCGTGCGACCCCTGCTCGACACCCTTGGTCAGGCTCACCACGGGGACCCCGTCGGGCAGCAGCGGAGCCATGCGTTCGAGCACCGAGCGGAAGCCGTGGGACGGCACGCCCATGACGACCAGACCGACCCCGTCGAGGGCCTGGCCGAGGTCGCTGGTGGCGCGCAGGGCCGGACTCAGCCGGTACCCGGGGAGGTACCCGGCGTTGGTCCGCTCCCGGTCGATCTCGCCGGCGATGTCGGCCTGGCGGCACCACAGCGTGGTGGGGGCGTTGGTGGCGCAGATGTGGGCGACGGTCGTGCCCCACGACCCGGCACCGATCACCGCGACCCTGGGCAGATCGACCATGGGCGGATCGTAGGCCGACCAGACTGGTCGGGTGCAGGGTTCGAACCGGGCAGGCGGGGGACGGGGGGACGCCCGGGAGGAGCGGTCGGTCCCGTCCCGGGTTCCGGTCCCTCTGGCCGCGCTCATGGCCGCCGCCTCGGTGGCGATCCTCGTGATGCTGGCGGCGGCCTGCACGGATGACACGGCGGCCGACGATTCCGCGGAGCTCCCGGGCGCAACGGCCCGGCGGGCCCCGGCCGGCGTGGAGGCCCGCCGGGCCGACGGGCGCCCGGCGACGGCGGCGGCCACCTCGGACCTGGGGGCGGGACCCCCCACGACGTGGCCGGGCCAGCCCCGGACCCTGGCCATCGGCTCGCGGGACGGCCTGGACCTTCCCCTCGTCATGGCCCTGCGGCGCCTCGCCGAGGCGTCGGGCGCCCGGATCGCCGTCCTGCACCAGGCGACGGTCGAACTCACCGATCCCCCGGTCCTGGCAGGCACGGCCCTCACCGGTACGGCCCTCACCGGTACGGACCCGGTGGGTACGGACCCGGCGGGTACGGCCCTGACGCGTCCGGACCTGCCGGACTGGGTGGTGCCGCTGTCGGTCGTCGGGGTTCCCGGGGACGCCGCCCCTGAGCTGCTCGGTCCGGAGGCCGCCGCCGTGCTCGACCGGGGGGACGCCGTCATCGGCCGGACCTCGGCCCAGGTCCGGGGGGTGGGACCCGGCGGTGAGCTCGCCGTGATCGCCTGGAACGACCCCCGACGCATCGAGCGCCTCCGCATCGGGGCCGTGGTCGAGGACCGTCGGGCTCCGTGGGGGGAGCTCATCGTGTCGCTGGGAACGGCCCAGCGCATCGGCCTGGACCGTCCCTGGCGGGTCGCCGTCTGGGCGGGTGATCTGGAACGGGTCGCCGCGGGCGCCACCGTGCTCGTCGGCGACAAGGAGGTGCGCCGCTCGTGGGCCCCGGTCAGCGTCGACGAGGTGCTCAGCACCGCGGCGCTCAAGGCCGGGCTCGGCGAGCTCCGGATCCGGCGCAGCGTGCGCGGTCGCCGGGACGACGACGTGATCGAGACCGACCCGGCCTGGCTGCGTGACCACATCGTCGAGGTCGAGCTGCCCCTGATCGGGCCCGTCACCTGCCACCGGGTGCTCGTCGAGCCCCTGCGCGCCGCCCTCTCCGAGATCGAGCAGGCCGGGCTCGGTCCGCTGATCGACGTCCCCGACACCCGGCGGGCCGGGGGATGCCACAACAGCCGGCTGATCCGCTCGGCCACCGGGACCGCCGGCCGCAACCTCTCCCGCCATGCCTGGGGGGCCGCCCTGGACCTGAACCCGAGCACCAACCGCTACGGGGCCGCACCCACCATGGACGCCCGCATCGTCGACACCTTCCGTCGGCACGGCTTCGCCTGGGGCGGGACCTTCCCCATCCCCGACGGCATGCACTTCGAATGGATCGGCCGACCCCGCATGGGCGGAGCTCCCCTTCCCCCCACGACCAGCACGACGAGCACGACCAGCCCGGCCACGACGACCAGCACGACGAGCACAACCAGCACGACCAGCCCGACCACGACGACCAGCCCGACCACGACGACCAGCCCGACCACGACGACCAGCCCGACCACGACGACCAGCCCGACCACGACGACCAGCCCGACCACGACGACCAGCACGACGAGCACCACCGGCACGGGCACCAACGGCACGAGCACCACCGGCACGAGCACCACCGGCGCCACGGCCGCAGCCGTGCCCGGGAGCGCTGCCCCTCAGGACAGCTCGACGACCGCGCTGGCCTCCACGACCTCGCTCGAGGTCCCGACCTCGATGCGGTAGCGCCCCGCCGGCACGGCCCACGACCCCCCGCCGGGCGTGCGCTCGACGGTCTCCAGCCGACCGTCGGGCGAGGGCTCCAGTGTCGAGCGGTAGGCGTCAGCCGGATCCCAGTGGGCGAAGGCCCGGCTGCCGAGGCGCACCACGACGGTCGCCGAGCCCAGCGGGCCGAGGTGGACCTTCTCGAAGGCCTGCAGCGTGCGCAGCGGTCGCAGCACCGGACCCCCCGGTGGGGCGACGTAGCACTGGACCACCTGCGTGGCCGGCCGGTCGCTGTGGTTGACGACGCGCACCTCCAAGGTGAGCTCGCCGCCCTCGACCAGGGAGCGGGCGTCCACGGCGGGCGGTGGCGGGGTCACGAGCTCCATCGATGTGCGCGCATAGGACATGCCGTGCCCGAAGGGCAACGCCACCGGCAGGTGACGCGTCTGGTACCAGCGGTAGCCGACGAGCACCCCTTCGCCGTAGCGAACCTGGCCGTGCTCGACCGGGAAGTTGCCGAAGGACGGGTTGTGCTCCAGGCGCAGCGGGACGGTGTGGGGGAGGCGGCCACCCGGGTCCCGCTCGCCGAGCAGCACGTCGACGACCGCCGGAGCCATCTCCTGGCCGCCGAACCACACCGTCATCACCGCAGCGGGATCGTCGATCCACGACATCTCGACCGGGGCACCGGCGTTGACCAGCACCACGGTGTCGGGGTTGGCGGCCGCCACGGCCCGGATCAGCAGCTCCTGGTCTCCGGGAAGGCGCATGGAGGCCCGGTCCGAACCCTCCGTCTCCCACTCGCTCGTGGTTCCCACCACGACGATCGCGACATCCGCGGCAGCCGCTGCGGCGGCCGCCCGTTCGATGAGGTCGTCGGCCGGGACGGGCGCCAGCCCGAGCTGGACGCCGTTGGCCCAGCGGCGCTGGGGTGTGCGGAACTCGACGACCAGTTCGTATGCGCGCTGATCATCGAGGTCGAGCTCGACGGCGCGCTCCTCGCTGCCCATGCCGAAGAAGGCCTGACCCCGGCGAGGGGGGTCGGCGATGCCGTCGAGCACGACCCGTCCGTCGAGCAGGACCCGCGACAGCCCGATCTGCACGATGGACAGCCGGTGCCGTCCGGACCGCTCGGGACGCAGCGTGGTGGTGGCCCGGAACGACAGTGGCCCCCGAGGGAGGCCGGCATCCTGGCCCTCGACCACGAACAGCCGCCCGTCGAGCCGACGGGTGCGGCCGAGCACGTCGCCGCTCCAGTCCTCGCCACCGAAGATCTCGATGACGAAGCCCGGACCGCCGTCGGCTCGGCAGCGGTCCTGGGACACCGGGGGAACGGTGCGATCGATGCTGCAGCCCCGCTCGAACGCGATCTCGGTGCCGGGGAGACGCCCCCGCAGCTCGTCGAGCAGGGAGGGCATGGCGAAGGGCTCCAGCTCGGCCGATCCCCCACCGAGACTGCGGGGGCGGTCGGCCGACGGTCCGATCAGCGCCAGTCGGCGCAGCCCCCTGGGCCGCAGGGGCAGGAGCGCGTCGGTGGCCGTGCCCGGCGGCCGGTTGGTGAGCAGCACGCAGCCCTCGGCCGCAGCGAGGCGGACCAGGTGGCGGTCCGCCTCGGAGTCGGTGGCCGCACCGTCGGCCGGGTCCACGGTCGCGCCCGGGTCCAGGGCACCGATGCGGTCGAGCACCCCGAGCAACCGCAGGACCTTCTCGTCGAGCGACGACTCCTCGAGGGTCCCGCTGCGGACCGCCTGCGCCACCGGTCGCCCGTAGAAGCGGTCGGGGCCGGGCATCTGAAGGTCCAGTCCGGCGGCCATGGCTCCGAGGGTGGTGCCTGCGGCGTACCAGTCGGTCACCACGAAGCCTTCGAAGCCCCACTCCTCCCGCAGGATCCGCAGCAGCTCGGTGTTCTCCGAGCAGAAGTCCCCGTTCAGGCGGTTGTACGCGGTCATCACGCCGAGGGCCCCGCCGTCGGTCACGGCCCGCTCGAAGGCCCGCAGGTGGACCTCCCTGAGGGTGCGCTCGTCCATCACCACGTCGACGGTGAGGCGCTCCGACTCGGCCTCGTTGCCGGCGAAGTGCTTCACCGTGCACGCCACCCCGGCGGACTGGGCGCCCCGCACGAACGCGGCGCCCAGTGCGCCGGCGAGCTCGGGGTCCTCCGAGTAGCTCTCGAAGTTGCGGCCGCCGAGCGGGCTGCGGTGGAGATTGACCGTCGGCGCCAGCAGGATCCGGCAGCCCTTCTCCACTGCCTGGCGGCCCACCGCCTCACCCAGACGGGCGACCAGGGTCGGGTCCCACGTCGCCCCCAGGGCCGACCCGCAGGGGATGTTGAGCCCGGGAAGCTGCTCGCCCAGGGGGGTCCGGGCACCGCGGGCCCCGGCCGGCCCGTCGGTCATGTGCACGGCAGGGACACCGAGGCGCTCGACGGCGGCCGTGGACCAGGCGCCGACCCCGGCGGTGAGCGAGGCCTTCTCCTCGAGGGTCATGGCGGCGACGATCGAGCGGACGTCCATGGGGCGACACTAAGCCCGCCCGGGCCCGGCCGCCCGCCGGGGCGTGACAGCCGCCACGATGGCGACGGGTCGGTCCCGTGGGTGCCGCCGGTGGGTCACGATGGAGCAATGGACACCGCCGAGCTCCCCGCTCCCGCACCGTCACCGGGCCGGCTCTCCCTGCCGAAGGTGGCCGTCGCCTGCATCGTGTTCGCCTTCGCCGGCTTCGGGGTCGGTGCCTTCGTGAACCGCGAACGGCCGATCGCCCACAACGAGGCCGACATCGGGTTCCTGCGCGACATGATGCGCCACCACGAGCAGGCCATCGAGATGTCCGTGGTCGCCGTCCGCCGGGCCACCTCGGCCGACGTGCGCCAGGAGGCGCTCGACATCCTGCTGGCCCAGCGCGGCGAGTACGTCCAGATGCGGGATCGTCTGCGCGCGTACGGTGTGGCCCCGACCACACGCGACGGTTCGGCGATGTCGTGGATGGGCCACTCCGTCCCCGTCGGGGAGATGCCGGGGCTGGCCACCGAGGCCCAGATGGCCGGGCTGCGGGCGGCCTCGGGCAAGGACGTCGACGCCCGCTTCCTGCAGCTCATGACCGTCCACCACCGGGCGGGGGCCGAGATGGCCCAGGAGGCCGTCGAGCGGGGCCGCGACCGGTGGGTGCTCGGCATGGCCGACACCATGGTGGCGGTGCAGGAGCAGGAGATCGCCGACATGCGCAAGTGGGGCGGTTTCATCGGGCTCACCATCGAGGATCCGGGCCCGGTCATGCAGCACTCCTCCGGCTCGATGAAGGGCATGGACCACAGCCCGACGTCCGGGACGGACCACGACATGACGTCTGGGACGGACCACGACATGACGTCCGGGACGGACCACGACATGACGTCCGGGACGGACCACGACATGACGTCCGGGACGGACCACGACCACGGCTGAGCCGGGGGCGGCCTCAGTGGCCGTGGTGGGGGCCGTGGGGCCCGTGGTGCTGGCCCGTCGCCCCGAAGACCGACCGCAGGTTGGCATCGGTGAGCACCTCGGTCGGCGCCCCGGTGGCCACCAGGCCCTGACCGAGGAGGACGACGGCATCGGCCGTCTCGGCGTCCTCGAGATCGTGCGTGGCGATCACCACGGCACAGCCGCGGTCACGTTCGCGGCGCAGCGCCGCGGCGAAGGCCTCACGGCCGGCCGTGTCGAGGCCCGCGGTGGGCTCGTCGACCAGCAGCACCCGGGCGCGCCGGGCCAGCACCTGGGCGAGGTGGGTGCGCTGCTGCTGGCCCCCCGAGAGCTCCCGCAGCGGCCGGTCGGCGAAGGCGTCGACACCCATGGCGGCCATCGCCGCGCTCACCGCCTGACGGTCATCGGCTCCCGGTCGGCGCAGCAGCCCGAGCGATGCGAAGCGGCCCATGGCGACGACGTCGGACGCCCGCAGCGGCAACGTGAAGCTCGACGGCGGGTTCTGGCAGAGGTAGGCGACCTCGGCCGGGCGGGACCCGGGAGGCCCCCCGAGCACGGTCACCGCTCCGGTCAGCGGGTCGAGCAGGCCGGCGAGGGTCTTCAGCACCGTCGACTTGCCCGAGCCGTTGGTCCCGATCAGCGCCAGCATCCCTCCCGGCCGGACGGTCACGCCCAGGCCGCGCACGACGGCATGGCGTTCGTAGCCGAGGTCGGCTCCGGCGATCACCACTGCGTCCCGGGTGACGTCGTCGGCGCCGCTCACGCCGCCTCCTCCCGGGAACGTCCCGCGGTCATCAGGCGGGTCACGACGAGCACGACGAAGAAGATCACCGTGGCCGACAGCACGATGCCCGCCCCGGCGGCCAGATCGGCGTGGTAGCTGAGGAGGAGGCCGATCCACGTGCTCAGGGCCCCGACGGCCGACGCCACCGCCACCATCGACCCGATGCGGCGCGCCACCAGGGCGCCCGTCGCCGCCGGGGCGAGCAGCATCCCGAACACCAGCAGCGTCCCGACCGCCTGGAACGAGATCACGATCGACGCCGCCACCATGGCCAGCATCACGGCGTGGTAGCGCCGGGCCGGGAAGCCGGAGGTGTCGGCCTGATCGGGGTCGACGCACAGGAGCAGGAAGGGCCGGCGGCACACGAACGCCAGCACCGACACCGTCGCCGTGGCGACGAGCTGCACGGTCACGTCACGGCGGCTCACCCCGAGGATCTCGCCGAAGAGCACCCGCGTCAGGTCCCCGCTGAAGGACTGCGACCGTGACGTGATGATCACGCCCAGGGCGAGCATCCCCACGAACAGCAGCCCGATGGCGGTGTCACCGGACAGCCGTGACGCGCGCGTGACCGCCTCGACACCGCCCATCATCACCGCCGTGCCCACCGCCGCACCGAGCATCGTCGGGTAGCCGAGCAGAGCGGCGAGCGCCACACCCGGCAGCACCCCGTGGGCGAGCGCATCACCGACGAAGGCGAGACCCCGCAGCACCACGAACGTGCCCACCACCGCGCACGCCACGGAGACGAGCACGCCCGCCGCCAGGGCGAGGCGCATGAAGCCGTTGTCGGCGAACGGGGCGATCAGGAGGTCGGTCACGGGGCGCTGGTGAGGGCCCCGGCGATCGAAGTCGCCAGGGCCGTCACGAAGCCACCATAGGTGCCGTCCTCGGGCACTCCGTGGGTCGAGAGGGTCACGACCCGGACACCGGTCTCGTCGGCCAGCCGCTTCACGACCTGGGGGCTGGTGCCGAGTTCGGTGAAGATGGCCGGCACCCCCTCCTTCTTGATGATGCGGGCGAGGTCGGCGATCTGGCGGGCCGAGGGCTCCGCCGTCGATGACATCGATGCCACGACGGCCCCGATGAGCTTGCATCCGTAGGCGTCGGCGAAGTAACCGAGCGACTCGTGGCCGGTGACGAGGCGGCAGCGGCCCGCCGGGATGGTGGCCATGATCGCCGCCACCTCGGCGTCGATGCGGGCGAACCCTGCGGCCGCCTCGGTGCCGCGGGCGGCCAGGTCGGTTCCGGTGGCCGCGCCCAGGGCGGCGGCCAGAGGGACGGACAGCTCGGCCATGGCTCGTGGGCTCGTCCAGAAGTGCGGGTCGACGTCGCCGTGATCGTGCCCGTCGCCGTGATCGTGCCCGTCCCCGTGATCGTGCCCGTCCCCGTCGGACGGGCGGGTCGTGATGTGGTCGGTCGCCAGGAACACGGCCACACCCGCCGCCCGGGCCTGGTCGATGGCGTCCTCGAGGCCCGCCTCGAGATCACCGCCGTTGGCGACGATCAATGCCGCACCACGGAGTGTCTCGACGTCCTTGGGGGTCACCGAGTAGTCGTGCGGGTCCTGCCCATTGGGGATGATCACCCGGACCTCGGCCAGATCGCCCACCACGTCGCGCACGGCAGCCCCCAGCACCGAGTAGGTCACGACGACCGAGGGTCGGGCCGCGGCGGGAGCCGAGGATGCGGGAGCCGAGGATGCTGGGGCCGAGGATGCCGGAGCCGAGGATGCCGGGGCCGAGGATGCCGGGGCCGACGGCACGGCCGACGTCTCGGCAGCGGTCACCGGAGGGACCGTCCCGACCGTCTGGGCCGTCGTTTCGGGTGCCGCCGCACCCTGCTGCGCATCAGACCCGCAGGCGCCCAGCAGCAGGACCAGCGCGAGCGCGATCCCGGCCACCGAGGCCGTCCCGCCTCCCGATGTCCGGGCCGATGTCCGGGTCGATGCCCGGGTCGATGCCCGGGTCGATGTCCGGGTCGTCCGTCGGGTGGGCGGGTTCGTTCGGCTGCACCGCATTTGAGAATGATACTCGGAACAAGAAAGGCGCCCGGGCCCGGCGCAAGCGGCCGGACCATCGGACCCCGGGGCGGTACCGTCGTCCGATGAGCGCAACGAGGCAGTGGCCGCCGGTCGTCGAGGAGCAGCGCGCCGAGGTCGGTGTGTTCGGGGGATCGGGCTTCTACGAGTTCCTGAGCGACGTGGAGCAGGTGGACGTGGCCACCCCCTACGGACCGCCCTCGGACCGCATCGCCGTCGGCACCATCGGCGACCGCCGCGTCGCCTTCCTGCCCCGCCACGGCCACCGCCACGGCGTGCCCGCCCACGCCGTCAACTACCGCGCCAACCTGTGGGCCCTGCACAGCCTGGGGGTGCGCGCCGTCGTGTCGCCGTTCTCCTGCGGATCCCTGCGGCCCGAACTGGAGCCCGGGCACATGGTCGTGGTCGACGACCTCGTGGACCGCACCTGGGCCCGGGCCGACACCTACTTCGACGGGTCCGACGGCGTGGTCCACCACGTCACCTACGGCCATCCCTACAGCGAAGCGCTGCGCCCGCTCGCCCTCGACGCCTGCCGGGAGGCCGGCGTGACCGTGCACGACGGCGGGACGGTGGTGGTCATCAACGGGCCCCGGTTCTCGACCCGCGCCGAGTCCCGCTGGTACTCGGCGAACGGGTGGTCCGTGGTCAACATGACGCAGTACCCCGAGACGGTGCTCGCCGCCGAGATCGGCCTGCCGATCGTCGGCATCGCGCTGGTCACCGACTACGACGCCGGGCTCGAGGGCGTCGAGGGGCGACACGGCCGCCCCGTCACGATGGACGACGTGTTCGCCGTCATGCGGGCCAACGTGGAGCACGTCCGCGACGTGATCACCCGCCTGGTCCCCCGCATCCCGGTGTGAGCCCGGAGCCGGCGGGCGTGCGCCCCGGGGCCGGTGCGGACGGGCCTGCCGTGGGCACCGGCAACGGGGAGCGCGTCGAGGACCTGCCGCCGTTCGAGCTCGGACGGCCCGGGCCGCTGCGGGAGCGCCTCTGCGGCCTGGTGCTGGGCGGCGTGAAGCGGGGCTGCTTCACCTTGGCCGTGCTCGACGAGATCCACCCCGAGGACGTCCTGCCGCCCGGAACCAGGGCCCGTCTCGTGTCGAGCACCGGGGCGGCACTCGGTGTCGTCGAGGTCGAGGGGCGGTCGACGCTGCGTCTGGCCGACGTGTCCTTCGACCTGGTCGCCACCGAGGGTGAGGGCGACCGGTCCGTCGCCGCGTGGCGGGCGGGGCATGAGGCGTACTGGTCGCACGATCTCGATGAGATACGCGCGCATACGGGCATTCCGGACTGGTCGATCGGCGACGGCACCGACGTCGTGTACGAGAGCTTCCGCCTCGTCGAGCGGCTCCCCGCGGCCGACGAGGGGCGGTATCCGGTGGTCGAGCTCACCGTGCCCGCCGACGAGGTCGAACTGGCTGTGAGCGATCTCGACGACCTGGGCACGCTGGGCGTCGAGGAGCTGGGCGTCGAGGAACTGGGCGTCGAGGAGCCGGGCACGGGAGCCGTCGGGCTCCGGGCCGGCTTCCCGTCCGACGCCGCCGCCGCCTTCGCCGAACGCTCGCTGCCCTGGCACTGGTCGCCCCGACTGGAGGTGATCGTGGGCGACGACTGGCTCGACGCCTGGCGGGAGCACCTCGAACCGATGCGGGTCGGTCGGGTCGTGGTGGCACCGGCGTGGCGGGCGGCCGACCCCGCCGTCGCCGCTCACCCCGTGGTGCACTCGGTCGACCCCGGCCGCGGTGACGTGCTGCTGTGGCTCGAACCCGGCCGCTCCTTCGGCACCGGCGGGCACCCCTCCACCCGCCTGGTGCTCGAGACGCTCCAGGGGCTCCCGCTGGCGGACGCCTCGGTGCTCGACGTCGGCTGCGGCAGCGGCGTGCTGGGGGTGGCGGCGGCGATGCTGGGGGCGGGCCACGTCGAGGGCGTCGACATCGAGCCCCCGGCGCTGCGGGCCTTCCTGGACAACGCCACCCGGAACGGCGTCGCCGACCGGTGCCGGGCCCGGCACACCGACCTCGCCCGGGTCGCCGACACCGAGGGGTTCGACGTCGTGCTCGCCAACATCCTCGCCCCGGTCCTCGTCTCGCTCGCCCCGCTGATCGCCGCCCGGCGGGCTTCCGACGGCGTCGTCGTGCTGGCCGGGCTGATCACCGACCAGATCCCCCAGGTGCTCGCCGCGTTCGCCGGCCTCGAGGAGCGGACGCGGACCGTCGAGGAACCCTGGGTGTGCCTGGTCCTCGGTCGTCCGTCGGAGGGGCTCAGGAGCCCAGGAACGTCGTGAAGTCCTCCACCTCGGCGCGCCGGGACCGCAGCGAGTTCATGGGGTGCGCCGGGTCGGCGTATCCGAGGGCCATGCCGCAGTAGACGAGCTCCGTCGGGCCGAGGCCGAAGTGGTCCCGCAGCGAGACCCGCACCCGGGCCCACGCCTCCTGGAAGCACGAGGCGACGCCCCGCTCGGTGGCGGCGAGGGCGACGGACTGCATGAACATCCCGAGGTGGGCCCACTGGCCCCACCCCATGCGCTCGTCGATGACGAAGAACATCCCGACCGGCGCCCCGAAGAACTCGAAGTTCCGGGCGACGTGGGCGAAGCGGGCGGCCTTGTCCTCGCGCGGGATCCCGGCGGTGGCGTACATGTCCTCGCCCACCTGGAACCGGTAGGTCCGGTGGGGCTCCCACAGGTCCGGCGGGTAGATCGGCCGGTCGCCCTCCTCCCCCGCCGGGTTGGCCGCCATCGAGCGGTGGGCGACGTCGATGACGGCCTGGCGGGCCTCACCGCTCACCACGACGACCTTCCAGGGCTGGGTGTTGCCGCCGCTGGGCGACCACCGGGCGTCGTCGAGGATGGCGTGGACGGTGGCCCGGTCGAGCGGGCGGGCCAGGAAGCCGCGGGTGGAGATGCGGGCCCGGAGGGCGTCGGCGACGGACATGGTCGGGGCGGGGTCGCTCACGAACCGAACCGTAGCGAGCGGCGGACAACGAGTCGAAGACCACTCCACGTGAGCATGTGGCGCACGCTCCCCCACTCAACGTGGGATCGGGCGTTCAGAACCGAGAACGCGCTCAAGTTCTCATCCGTCGGGCCGATGACTCCGGTGACCCGGTGACCCGGTACGCCGCCCCCACCGGTCCACTTCCCTGCCCGTACGACGACAAGGACCGCCCATGACGCTCCGCCGCCTCGCCGCTGCCCTCGGGCCGCGCCCGGGAGACCGGGGCCGGCGCCGCCGCCCGGCCCCGCCCCGGATGACGCGCAGCTCCCTGCCGTTCCTCGTCACCGCCCTGAGCCCGTTCGTCCTCGTCGCGCTCGAGCCGGCACCGCTGTCAGTCGTGCCCTACCTGGCCGCGCTCGCCCTGACCGTCGGCCTGCTCGGGTTCGGCATGGTCGCCCCGTGGCGGCGCTTGCCCGGCTGGGCCCACGTGGTCCCCGCCCTGGGCTACCTCGGGGTGATCGCCCTGCTGCGCCACGCCGAGGCCGGGACCTCGGGCGTCATCGCCGCCATGGCGCTGCTGCCGGTGCTGTGGGCGGCCACCCACGGGACCCGGGGCGACGTGATGGTCGTGCTCCTCGGCCTCGTCGCCGTGTTCGACATCCCCGTGATCCTCTACGGCGAGGACCGCTACGCCGGCACCGACGTCGTCCACGGGTTCGTGCTGACCGTCATCGGCGGTGCGCTGGCCCTCGGTGTGCAGCGGATCATGACGGGACTGCAGCGCGTCGACGACGAGCTGCGGACCACCGTGTCAGGGGCGCTCGACGGCTTCGTTTCGGTCGGTGCCGACGGCCGCATCGTGGCCTGGACGGCCCGCAGCACCGAGATCCTCGGATGGACCGCCCCGGAGGTCATCGGCCGCCGGGTGAGCGAGATCATCCCGTCGCTCTCCCACCCCACCATGGCCGGCCGGCCCGACGGGGCCGTCGCCGCCTTCGCCGTGCACCGGAGCGGCCGTCAGGTGCCCGTCCACGTGTCGCGCACCCAGGTGACCAACCGCGACGGGTCCGAGCGGGTCAACCTCTTCGTGCAGGACTCGAGCGAGCGCAAGCGGGTGCTCGACGCCCTCATCGCCACCGAGAACCGCTTCCAGACGATGTTCGAGCACGCTCCCATCGGGACCGCGCTCGTCGATCTGACGGGCACCGTCGTCATGGCCAACGAGGCGTGGTGCGAGGTGTTCGCGGCGTCCCGCCCGTCGGTCGAGCGCGCCGGTGTGATGTCGCTCATCCACCCCGCCGACGCCGGGGACGCGGCCGCCGCCTTCGCCGCCGTCACCGAGCAGGCCGACGTCGCCGGCCACGAGTACCGCATGGCCCCCGGCGACGGGGGCGAGCGCTGGGTGCAGATCCACCAGAGCCTGATCCGTGACGCCGCCGGGGAGCCCGAGTTCGTGCTGGCCCACGCCATCGACGTGACCGACCGCCGGCGCTTCGAGCAGCAGCTCCACCACCAGGCCAACCACGACCCCCTGACGGGCCTGCTCAACCGCCGGGGCTTCGCCGCCGAGCTCGAGCGCCAGGTCGCCCTGAGCCGCCGCTACGGGCCCACCGGTGCGCTCGTCATGCTCGATCTCGACGGCTTCAAGCACGTCAACGACACGCTCGGCCACAGCGCCGGGGACGATCTGATCATCACCATCGGACGGGCCCTGCGCTCCCGACTGCGCGAGACCGACGTCCTGGCCCGGCTCGGAGGCGACGAGTTCGCCGTCATCCTCCAAGGCGTCGACGGCGACGAGGCCGCCCTCGTGGCCGGCGACATCGCCGAGGCCGTCCGCACCGCGGGCCGCCTCGACCAGCCGCTGCTGCGACCGGTGACGGCCAGCGTGGGCGTCGTTGCGTTCAGCCACGGCGACGCCACCGCCGAGGACCTCATGATGCGGGCCGACCTGGCCATGTACGACGCCAAGGAGCGCGGCAAGGACCGGGTCGCCGTCTGGCAGCTCCCCGAGGACCTCGATCCGGGCTCCACGACCCGCCTGGCCTGGATCGACCAGCTCAAGGACGCGCTCCACCACGAGCGCTTCGTGCTCGAGGCCCAGCCCATCATCGACCTCCGCAGCGGCCGCATCACCGAGTACGAGCTGCTCATCCGCCTGCCCTCCGAGGACGGGGAGCTCGTGCCGCCGGGAACCTTCCTCTACCTGGCCGAACGCTACGACCTGATCACCGACATCGACCGCTGGGTCACCAAGCAGGCCATCACCATGCTCGCCGAACGCCGGGACATCCCTTCCGACGTCGGGCTGACGGTCAACCTCTCGGGCCGGTCCATCGCCTGCGACGAGCTGGCCGGCGACATCGAAGCGGAGCTGCGGCGCACCGGCGTGGACCCCCAGCGGCTGACCTTCGAGCTGACCGAGACCACCGCCGTGGCCGACGTGCCCGCCGCCCGTCGCTTCGCCGAACGACTCTCGGCGCTGGGCTGCCAGTTCGCGCTCGACGACTTCGGAGCCGGGTTCGGGAGCTTCTACTACCTCAAGCACCTGCCCGTCGACCGCATCAAGATCGACGGCGAGTTCGTGCGCAACTGCGTGCAGAACCGCTCCGACCAGGTCACGATCGAGTCGGTCGTGCACCTCGCCCGGGGACTGGGCAAGCGGACCGTGGCCGAGTACGTGACCGACCCCGAGACCTGCACGATGCTCATCGAGCTCGGCGTGGACGGCGGCCAGGGCTTCCACTTCGGACGGCCCCAGTCCCTCGGCGACCCCATGGACGCCCGCTACGCCCCCGGCGCCGAGCAGCTCCCCGCCTGACCGGCCTGACCGGCGCTCAGGGCCTGCGGTCCGTCCTGCGGGCCCGGCTCGGCGCCACCCGGGGCGGCTCGTCGGGCTGCTTGGGGTAGACGGGCGGCCAGGGAGCGTCGAGCAGACCGGCGGCGCGATCGCGCAGATGGAGCTCGTGGAGCGCGTCGAGGCGCTGCGGGTC
Organism: Acidimicrobiia bacterium; assembly: GCA_044356125.1. GTDB lineage: Bacteria > Actinomycetota > Acidimicrobiia > Acidimicrobiales > JANYDT01 > JBIKWW01. Next base: position 4,826 of record JBIKWW010000008.1, on the reverse strand, counting down.
GGCGTCCATCTCCGCCCAGGGGTCGCCCCGGTGGGCCACCAGACCGGGCACCGAGGCGATCGTCAGCTCGTCGGGATGGACACCGGCGAGCTCCTCCCAGCTCAGCGGAGCCGAGACCTGCGCCCCCGGCCGGGCCCGCACGCACCACGGCCCGAAGACGGTCTTGTGCGGCGCGTTCTGGTTGTAGTCGACGAACACCCGGCTCCCGCGCTCCTCCTTCCACCACGCCGCCGTGAGCAGCTCGGGGTGGCGACGCTCCAGCTCCCGGGCCAGGGCGACGGCGGCGGACCGCACGGCGTAGGAGTCCCATTCCGGGACGAGGCGCACGGAGATGTGGACACCGCGGCTGCCGGTGGTCTTGGGGAAGGCCCGGATGCCGAGCTCGTCGAGCAGCTCCCGGGTGCGCAACGCCGCCTCGCGCACGGCGTCGAAGCCGACGCCCGGCGAGGGGTCGAGATCGATGCGCAGCTCGTCGGTCACCTCCGGCGTGGCGGCCCGGTAGGGCCAGGGGTGGAAGCCCAGGCACCCCAGGTTGACGGCCCACACCACGTGGGACATGTCGGCCAGCACCAGGGCGTTCGACGGGGTGCCGTTGGGGGTCTCGACGACCGTGGTGGTGATCCAGTCGGGCGTGCCGGCGGGGACCCGCTTCTGGAAGAAGCTCGACCCCTCGGCCCCGTCCGGGAAGCGCTGCATCAGCGTGGGACGGCCCCCCATGGCGGCCAGGAACGGTCCCGCCACGGCCAGGTAGTAGCGGACCAGGTCGAGCTTGGTCTCGCCCCGCTCCGAGAAGAACACCTTGCCCGGGTTCGTGACGGCGACGACCCGGCCGTCGAGCTCGATGTCGACCGACCCTCCCGCACCGGCGGCCCGCACCCGTGACACGGCCGGACGCTACCGGTCCCGGCCCGACGGACCCCGCGGCGTCCCCACCGGCTGGTCCTCCATCTGCTGGTCCCCCACCGGCTGGGCACCCACCGGCTGGTCCCCCACCGGCTGGGCACCCGCCTGCTGCGAGCCGGCGCGCAGGGCGTCGGCAGCGAGCAGGCCCAGCGCGATCCAGACGATGCCCATGCCCATCCAGCGCTCGGCCGGCACGTGCTCGTGGAACGCCAGGACCCCGCACAGCAGCTGCAGCACCGGGGTGAGGTACTGCAGCAGGCCGAGCTGGGCCAGCGGAATCCGCGTGGCGGCGGCACCGAAGCACAGCAGCGGCACGGCCGTCACCACCCCGATGACGCTCAGCCACCCGAGCGTGGGACCCGGGGCCCGGGCGGCGTCGAGGCCCCCGGGCCGCAGCTGCAGGACGGCGAGCAGGACCACGGCGACCGGAGCCATGGCGAGGGTCTCGGCGGCGAGGGACTGCATCGTCGCCAGCCCGACGGTCTTCTTCAGGTACGAGTAGGTGCCGAAGGAGCCGGCCAGCACGATCGCCACCCACGGCAGGCGGCCGTAGGCGACGGTGAGCACGACGACGGCCAGCGCCCCGAACCCGAGTGCCCACACCTGGAGCCGACGCAGCCGCTCACGCAGCACGATCACGCCGAGCGCGACGGTCACGAGGGGGTTCACGAAGTAGCCGATGGCCGCGTCGACGACGTGGCCGCTGCGCACGGCCCAGATGTAGACGAGCCAGTTGACGGTGATCATCGACCCCGAGGCGACGAGCATGGCGAGCGTCCTCGGGCGGCGCAGCGACCGCGTCCAGGCCGTGTCGCGGCGAGCCCGGAGCATCAGCCAGCACAGGGCGCTGGTGGCCAGGATGCGGTACGCCGCCGTCTCCCACGGACCGACCGCGGCGAGCCGCCGGAAGTACAGGGGGAACACACCCCAGATGCCGTAGGCACCGATCCCGAAGAGCAGGCCGGCCGCCGGCAGCTCGCGCCGCAGCGGCGAACCGGGCCGTGAACCGTTCACGGGACCCGTCACCGGGTCGGGTGCGGAGGTGGGCGCGGTGGTGGCGGTCACGACGGTGCGACCGTAGCGGTGCGGGGAACCCTCACCGGCGTGGTCCGGGTGGTCGCCGTCGGCCCTACAGTCACCGCCATGTTCCGCCACGTCGTGCTGATGCAGTTCACGCCTGAGGCCTCCGTCGAGCAGCGCCAGGCGGTGCTCGACGGCCTCTCCTCGCTCCCGGCGGCCATCCCCGGGATCCGCAGCTACGTCTACGGGCCCGACGCCGGGGTGATGCCGGGGAACCACGACCTCGCCGTGGTGGCCGACTTCGACGATGCCGACGCGTACGTGCACTACGCCAACCACCCGGCACACCAGGCCTTCATCGCCGAGAAGGTGAAGCCGATCCTGGCCCACCGCGCCGCCGTCCAGTACGCGCACTGATGATCGCGGTGGGCCCGTCCGGTCGTCCGGCCGCCGCCGTGGCCGAAGGTCGCTGACCATGCTCGTGCTCGCTGCCGGCACGGCGCTCGAGGCGTCACCAGGGGAGCTCGTCGAGGCCGCCGCGGCCGCCGGTTTCGGCGGGGTCGGCCTGCGGCTGTCGCATGGCCGCTCCCCCGGGGCGGCCGCCCTGCGGGAACTGGTCGCGGCGGCCGACGGCCTGGGTGTCGTGGTGCACGACGTCGAGGTCCACCGGGTGGGCGATGGCACCGACCCGACGGCCCTGATCGACGCCGCCGTGGCCGTCGGAGCCCGTCGGCTGCTGGCCGTGTCCGACCTCGCCGACACCGCCGCCACCGTCGACGCCTTCGCCGCCCTGGCCGGGCAGGCGGCGGAGGCCGGGCTGGAGGTCGGCATCGAGTACATGGCCTGGACCAACCCGTCGACCCCGGGAACGGCGCTGGAGATCGCCCGTCGCACCGGCTGCACGGTCGTGGCCGACGTGCTGCACCACCACCGGGTCGGAGCGGGGCCCGAGGAGCTGCGCCGGCTCGTCGCCAGCGGTCTGCTCGGCTGGGTCCAGCTCTGCGACGCCCCGGCGGCGGCGCCCGCCGACCTGGTGCACGAGGCCCGCCACGCCCGCCTCCCACCCGGCCAGGGGGCGCTCCCCCTCGACCGGCTGCTCGCCGAGATCCCGGCGTCGGTCGTGCGCAGCGTCGAGGTCCAGTCCGAGATCCTCAGCGCGCAGATGAACGTGTCGGACCGGGCCGTGCTGCTCGCCCGGGCCTCGGCGCCCTGGGCCGGAGCGGCTGCGACATGACGCCCGAGAGCGTCACCCGGGCCGCCGTGCGGCGCTTCCTCGACGCCGTCGAGGCCCGGGATCTGGAGGCCATCGGGGCCTGCTTCACGCCCGGCGCGACCTACCGCAACGTGCCCCATCCGCCCGTGGTCGGCCCGGCCGGGGTGCGCTCGATGATGGCGATGTTCGTGGAGCGCAGCTCGCGCATCGAGTGGGAGATCGTCACCGAGGCCTACGTCGGCGACCGCGCCCATCTCGAGCGCGTCGACCGCTTCTGGATCGACGGCAACGAGTACGCAGCGCCCTGTCACGGCGTCGCGCTGGTGGACACCGCGTCGGGCCTGATCCGGGAGTTCCGTGACTACGTGGACCTGGCCACGTGGCGCGAGCAGGTCCGACCGGTCCTGACCCCCGGGCACTGAACGACCGGGCACTGAACGACCGGCCGGCGCCGACCCCGGGGGCCGGACCGGTTCCCGGATCAGCCGAGGCGCAGCAGACGCCGGGCGTTGGCCTGGAGGCGGTCCTCCCGGCCGGCCACCTCGGCGGGATCACCGCCGAGATCCCAGCCGCCGAGGTTGGTGCCCATGACCAGATGGTCCTCGCCGACGACGTCGGCCAGGAAGTCCACGGCCCGGTGGTCGGAGAGGTGCACGTCGTACCAGAGCCGCTGCAGCAGCGCCTCGTAGGCCCCCGGGGGTCGCAGCCACTCCGGCGACCACGCCCGGATCTGGGCCGCGGCCCGCCACCGGCCCACCAGGTAGGGCACGGCACCGCCTCCGTGGCTGAGGCACACGTCGAGGCCGGGGTGACGGTGCAGGACGCCGCCGTAGATCAGCTGGGCGACGGCCAGGGACTCCTCGTAGGCGAACTCCAGGATGAGCTCCAGATCGAACCGCTTCAGGCGGGGGTCGCGCTTGGGGGCGTCGATCCCCGACGGGGCGGGATGGATGAAGGCCGGCACGTCGAGCTCCACGCAGGTCTGCCAGAGCTGGTCGAGGGCGGGGTCGTCGAGGGTGCGGGGGCCGGGGTCGGTGCCGAAGTAGGGGCCGAGCAGACCGAGCTCGCCGACGGCTCGCTGCAGCTCGGCGCAGGCGAGATCGGGATCCTGAACCGGGATCTGGGCGAGCCCGAGGAGGCGGTCGGGCCGGGCGTCGACGATCTCGGCCAGGGCGTCGTTGTGCCGTCGGCAGTAGGCGGCCGCGCTGGCCGCGTCGACGTGGTGGAAGTAGGTGAGCGGGTTCGGGGAGAGGACCTCCACGGCGACGCCGAGCTCGTCCATGCGCTGCACGCGCAGCACCGGATCCATGAACACCGATCCGCGGTAGCGGACGCCGCACAGCGTGTAGCCGCCGACGTGGTACTCCTGAGAGCCGTCGGGCAGCTCGAGCAGCCGGGGCCCGAGATCGCCGGCGGTGCCGAAGGTGGCCTCGATCACGGCGTGGGCGTGCACGTCGATGGGGCCGGGGCGGAGCCGGGCGGCCCGCTCGGCCCGGGCGGCCCGGTGGCCGGTGGGATGGCCGGTGGGATGGCCGGTGGGATGGCCGGTGGGATGGCCGGCGGACGGGCCGGTGGCGTGATCGCCGGTGCTCACGGGGCCAGCACCGTTCCGTCCTCGGCGAGGACCTCGATGGCGAGCCCCGGGCAGCGGCGGGCGATCACGATCAGCCGCTCCTGGGAGAGGTCGGAC
>JBIKWW010000198.1:0-6581 GCA_044356125.1 Acidimicrobiia bacterium | reverse complement strand
CCGGCGTGGGAGGCTCGTTGCGTTGGCCTGCCAGTCATCGCATCCGATGCTGCGTCGCTTCGCGAGGTTGTCGAAGATGCTGAGTTTCGGTTCGACCCCTACGATCTAGACGCCATCGCGGCGGCGATCGACAAAGTGCTGAGCGGCCCCGCGTTGGTCGAGCAGATGCCTGCCGAACCGTCTCTGCAGACATACGGTCGCCAGGTGCTGGCGGCCATTGCGAGTGCCCGATGAAAGCAAGATGGGCGACCAACGGTCCGGGTGACAGATCGAGCCCGTGTCGGGATATCGCCGTCGTCATCGTCAACTTCCGAACTCCGGACCTCACTGCGCGAGCGGCGGACTCCGTCCTCAGCGAACCCGAGACGGCGCAGGTCGTGATCGTGGACAACGCGTCGAACGACGGCTCGGCCGCAATGCTCCTCGAGCGATATGCCGATGATCCCCGGGTGACGGTTGTGATCAGCGAGCGGAATCTGGGGTTCGGCCTCGGCTGCAATCTGGGTGCAGGGCGTTGCAGCGAGCCCTTCCTCATGCTGCTGAACAGCGACGCCATAGTGATCCGGGGTGCCCTTTCCGCCCTGAGGGATCACTGGGCAGCATGTGAGGCGAATGGGCGACGGGTCGGGTGCCTGGCGCCGAGGGTCCTCGATGAACTCGGTCGGCCCCAGCGGGATGCGATGGGTCGATTCCCCACGTGGCGTGTGATGCTCACCAGGCGGATCCACGAACCCTGCGATCCGAGCGAACCTGACTGGGTGTCGGGATGTGCCATGTTCCTGGACCGCAAGGCCTTTTCCGCCATCGGCGGGTTTGATGCCGAGATCTTCATGTACCTCGAGGACATCGTGCTGTGCTGGAACCTACGACGGCTCGGCTACGGCATCCTCCAGTGCGAGGACGCCCAGGTTCAGCACCTCGGCGGCCGGAGCCATCGGTCGACCTGGCGACGCAAGCGGCAGTACCGGGCCTCCCAGCAGGTGATGCTCCGGCACCTGGGCATGGGTCCGGTCGCTCGAGCAGCCTTTCGAGCCGTGTCGCTACCGAGCGCGCTGCTCTCGCTGCTGCGGAACCCGGTACGGTGTGACCGTCCTGGGTGATCCTTGAAGATGAGGTTCGTCAGACCGCGACGAGGGCCCGGTTCTTCTTCTGCCGCGACGTAGTGAGAGGCTGGTCCGTGACGACCACCTTGGACGGCAGCTTGTAGCCGGCGAGCGTCGAAGAGATCGAACACCGGATCCGTCGCTTCAGCTCGGCCAGCGGCTCAGCGTGGACCAAGCGGACATAGGCGACGACAGTTTGCCCGAGGAGCGGGTGTGGCTCGCCGCGCACCATGACCTCAGCGATGTTGTCGAGTGGAAGGATCGCATCCTCGACCTCGGCGGGCTCCACCTTCTGTCCGCCGACGTTGATCAAGTCAGTTGCGCGACCGAGGATCCGGAACCACTCGCCGTCGACCTCGACCCGATCCTGGGTGTCGAACCAGCCGTCGTCGTCGAACTTCGAAGGCGCGTTCAGATAGCCCTCCATCCGGAATGCTGACCGGATCCACAGGATGCCCTCGACGACCTTCGTCTCGAAGCCGTCGCCTCCGAGGCGCATCCAAAGGGATCCGTCCGGCCTGCTCTTGGACCGCAGCACACCGACTTCCGAGAGTCCGTAGGTCTGTTGCAGCTCCACCCCGGGGAACGCAGCCCGCACCCGATCGAGCGTGCTCGGGGGCATCACCTCCGTGCCGTAGGTGATGCGCCGCAGCGATGACAGGTCGAATCGGCGGTTGGCCGAAGAGGTGACGAGCATGGTGAGGAACGACGGCGTCGCCGGAAGCAGTTCGACGTGTTCACGCTCGATGGCGGCGCAGATTGCCGGCACCGTCCGGTTCCTGACGGTGACGACGTGACCCAGACTCGACGTGATGGCCAGGATCGTGTTGATCCCTCCGAAGTGGTCGAGCATCAAGAACGGAATGGCCACGGTTGACGATCGCTGGAGGCGGAACTTTTCGGCCACGCGGTCGAGGTCGTGCAGGATTGCCTTCGGCACACCCGTCGAGCCGGAGGAGAACAGGATCAGGCCGGCGGTACCGCGCTCTCGGAGGCCCTCGACGAGGGCGTGATGCACCCTGACTCCGCGGCGCTCGATCTGAGCTTCGCGGTCTGCGTCGTCGAACGTCACGAACCAGTCGCATCCTGAGATCTCCAGGGCCGAGTCGAGTTCGATCACCGACTGGCGCGTGACCGGGACGACGATGCAGCGTCGCACGGCCAGTGCCAGGAGGAGGCAGACGGATTCGGGGGAGAAGTCGGCGACTACCGCGACCACGTCACCGGCTGCGACGCCGTTCCGGCCGAGCTCCCTGTCCCACGCGGCGACACCCGCAACTACATCGGTGTAGGCGAATCGACTTCCGTCGTGGGTGAAGGCGGGCGCGGGGCCCGCCTCAGCGAAGCGGTCCAGTAGCCACTGCATCGGTTCCCCCGACAAGTTCGAGCACCGAAATCCGGACGAGTTCGTAGGAGGTGATGTTGGCCGCCTCGTCGTCGGGGATGGAGATCCCGAACTCTTCCTCCAGCGCAATCACGAGGTTCATGTGCGCCAGGGAGTCCCAGGTTGGAAGGTTGTCGGTCGACGCGCCTGGCCCGATGAGCTCGGACGACACACCGAGGATGGTTGACATCAATTCCTGCAACGTCGAATCGATCATTGAAAGGTCACCTCGATCCATGGGGCCGCTGGTGCGTCCAGCGACGCAACGTTGGCTCGGTACTCGTGCGCCGATTCATCGGCACGTTCGAGCACGAACCCAAGTCGTTTCCAAAGTCCTTCGACCTGTGCGTTCTTGGCCGATGGCCGGAACTGCGCGGCAATCTCGCGGACCCCTCGCCGACGGAGATCGTTCAGGATGGCACCCCAGAATCCGTCTTCGACTCCGCGCCCGAGAACTCGGCAGCTCAGCAGCAGCGTGTCGATCTCTGCCCGTGCCGACGCCAGGCCCGTGACGATCGCGACGGCCGTGAGACCGGAATCGCCGAAGCGATCGGTGACCCGCCCCCCGAACACGACGGCGTCCGGATCTTCGACAAGTGCAGCGACCTCAGCGGCGGTTCTCCTGCGGCTTGTCACGTTGAACTGGTTGGTCTTCATCGTCAGCTCGGCCACGCGCGCCACGTCGTCCGTGGCATCGGCCGTGATCGAGACCCGCAGATCGAGCGAAGTCAGGAAGGTCAGCTGATCGGACGCGTGGAGACGGGATCGTTCCAGCTCGGCGCGGGCCCGATACTGGCTGGTCTTCGCCCGGCTGGCCTTGCTGACTCCGTCACCCGATGCGTCCGCAATGATGCGGCGGAGCAGGGCTGGGTAGAGCGAAGGCTGTCCCGGGACTTCGTAGACCCGAACGTCGGGGAGCGCCGTGCGAACCCGCTCGCACTCCCGTGGGGAATCGTCCACGAACATGACAGCTGAGAGGCCGATCCCGAGCTCATCGGCGATGGAGCTGATGTTGTCCGCCTTGTCATCCCAGTTGATGCGCCGGGTGACGATGTGTTCGGGTCGCAGGACCATCGATGGGTGGGAGAAGGCACGATCGACGTCGTGCTCCTCGTTCCGGCTGCAGAGGGCCAAGAGCATGCCGCGGCGTTCCAGTGCTGCGAACGTGTGCTGAGCCCGCCAATAGTGGCACCCGGGTGCCTTGAACGGATCCAACTCGACCCCGTCGATGCCGTCCTCGCCCACGATGCCGCCCCACAACGTCTGGTCGCAGTCCAGCACGAGCAGCTTGGGGTAGACGCAACCGAACGCTCTTGTTGCGGCAGTGATGGACCGGGCAATGGCATCAAGCCCCCGTGGGGCATACGGTGCCTTGGCCGACCCGTAGAAGCGCCAGTCCACCGCCGCATCAAGACCCACTGACGCCAAGGCTCCGCGCAGGTCGACGAAGGACCCTCCGACGGCAGATGTGGCCGATCGGAGGGCTTCGTTACCCGCATTGACGGCGGCTTCGACCGGCTCCACTCCGGGGAGGGCGATCGGGTGTAGTCCGCATGTGACGAGGCGGCCCGGCGCGACGGTGGAGGCGGCGAGGAGAAACGGCTCAAGGGCTTTGACGACGAGGTCTGATGCCTCGTCTGGCTCCATCGCAGCAAGCCGGTTCTCGAGTGCGGGAAGGAGGTTGTCGAGCACGGGAAACAAAATGGTCCGGTCAGCGCTGACGTCACCCCAGCGGACAACGTCACCGATCGGATCATCGTAGGAGCCCAGGTGCACTTCGGTCCACGCACCCGCGAGCAGGGCGTGTCGTTGCAGTTGCAGCACCAGAGCGTTCAACGTGACGTTGGATACGACACAGACCTCTGCCACGGGAAGCGACGGAAGTTCGGCCCGCCTGCCACGAACGGCCTTCATGAGCGCGGTCGTCGTGGCGTTCTCGTCGCGGAGCACCCGGTGGTGGTGGCTGGAGGTGCTCATCGCATCACCGCTCCACCATTGACGGCGATCGTCTGCCCCGTCACGTGGGCACCCCCTGGCCCGGTCAGGTAGGCGACGGCGGCGGCGATGTCACCGGCCGCGGCTAGCCGACGTAGCGGCGTCGATCTGGCCGCCATGAGCTGGGCCTTCTCGGGGATGTCGCCGATGAAGCCCGTATCGGTCATGCCCGGCGCAACGCAGTTGACGGTGATGCCGGAAGGGCCCAACTCGGCGGCCAGGTACCGGGCCATGGTCGTGATCGCGCTCTTCGCGATGGCATATGCCCCCCACCCTGGTGTGGGAGGACCTTCGACCACCTGTGATGTGATGAACACGATTCGACTTCCCTTGGCCAGGTGGGGGACGGATGCCTGCACGAGCTCGAACCCGGCCCGAACCTGGAGATTGATCTGCTCCTCCACGTACGCCCAGCGCATCGACGCGAGGGGGGCGGCGGCAATCCGGGGCGAGGCGTTGTGGACGATCACCGAAAGACCACCCAGGTGGGAAACCGTCGATTCAACCAGTGCCGAAGCCTCGCCAGGAGAAGCGAGATCAGCCTTGATCGCGACGGCTGTTCCGCCGCTGGCAGCAATCTCCTGCACGAGTCGGCGGGCCCGGTCGTCGCTTCGATGGTGGTGGACGGCTACGGCCGTTCCGTGGGCCGCGAGGACGTGGGAGATCGCAGCGCCGATTCCGCCGGCGCCACCGGTCACCAGCGCAGCCCGGGGAACGTCGACCGCTTCGGGAACGGCCTCGACACGGGACAGCACCTTGACCTTTCCAGTCCCCGAGACGACCCGCTGGCGGTGTTGGTTCGTGATCTCCGTAGCCAGTTCGAGGAGGCGCTCGCGGTCGTGCTTCTGGGTGACGGTACAGGTGATGACGAGTTCGTCGCCGAGACGTACCGGTAGGAGGAACTCCAGTGACTGTGACACCCACAGCGCGCCGGGGCCTGGGAGCCGGGTGCCGATGACGGTGGAGATGAACGACGCGCCCAGCATCCCGTGCACCACGACGTCTTTGAACGACGTTGCCGCTGCGAATCCGGGGTCGACGTGGAGCGGGTTGTCGTCGCCGGTCATATCAACGAAACGTCGGACGTCGGCCTCCGTGATTCGTCGGCAGATCCGTTCGCTGTCGCCGACGGCGATGCTGTCGTAGTCCGCAACAGCGATCATGATGCGTTCTCATCAATTGTCGACCAGCGCCATACGGATGCTGCGAAGGTGAAGCCGGCCCCCACTCCCGCCAGCACGACTGTGCTCCCTGGGCCGACGACACCAGCGTCGACTGCTTCGCTCAACGCAACGGCGATGGAGGCCGAGCCGGTGTTCCCGATCTCGCGGACGTTGGTGTATGCACGTTCCATCGAGACACCCATCTTGCGGACCACGTAGGAAATCAGGTTGTAGTTGGCCTGATGGAGGATGAAGTGGTCGACCTCGTTGGTTTGGATCTCGGCCTTGGCGCATGCGCGGCGGATCACAGCAGGCAGGTGTGTGATCGCCTGCTTCCAGGTGGCGAGACCGTTCATCTCCATGAGATCGATGGCAGGATCGAAGGGTCTCCCGCGAAAGGGGAACGATGACCCGCCGCCCCGCAGACGGACTGCCTCGTAGTTCGAAGGGTCGGTGTGGAAAGCCGAGGCGAGCAGACCGGATCCGGCATCGCAGCGGCGCCCGAGAACGACCGCGCCAGCCCCGTCGGAGAGGTAGATGGCAGTGTTGACGTCGGTTCCGTCGATGTATCGGGAGCAAAGCTCCACACCGATGACGAGGCTGTTGCGTACGGTCGGGTCGCAGCGCATCCGGTCGCTGGCCACGGTCATGGCATGTACGAAACCGCTGCAGTTCGCCTGGAGGTCGAAGCACTGCGCGCCGGTGGCACCGATCAACGCATGAACCTTGGCGGACACCGGTGGGAAGCTGTAGTCGCCTGAGAACGTGCAGATGACGATGAGGTCGACCTCCTCGGCCCCGATGCCGGCGCGGCCCAGCGCCAGGCGGGCCGCGGCCGCTGCGAATCCCGAGGCTGTGTCGTCAGGCCCGGCGAGGCGACGCGCCGTGATCCCGGTCTTCTGGACGATCCATTCCGGTTCGATGCCGAGCCGGGCC
>JBIKWW010000197.1:0-6586 GCA_044356125.1 Acidimicrobiia bacterium | reverse complement strand
TCGAGGATGATCGCCTGGTCGCGGGGAGCCAGCGAGTCGCCGGTCTTGGTGTCGGTCAGGCCGAGCACGGCGACGATGTCACCGGCCGACGCGGACTCGACGTCCTCGCGGTTGTTGGCGTGCATGAGCAGGATGCGCCCGACGCGCTCCTTCTTCTCCTTCGTCGTGTTGTAGATCTCCGAGCCCTTCTCCAGCTTGCCGGAGTAGATGCGGATGTAGGTCATCTTCCCGTACTTGTCGGCGACGATCTTGAAGGCGAGGGCGCTGAGCGGTGCCTTCGGATCGGCCTTGCGGGTGATCTCGGCGCCCGTCTTGGGGTCCGTGCCCTTCGTGTCGGGGAGGTCGAGCGGCGACGGGAGGAAGTCGACGACGGCGTCGAGCATGGGCTGCACGCCCTTGTTCTTGAAGGCCGAGCCGCACAGCATCGGAACGAACTCGAAGGCGATGGTGCCCTTGCGCACGGCCGCCTTGATCTCGTCCTCGGTGAGCTCCTCGCCGCCGAGGTACTTCTCCATGATGTGCTCGTCGGAGGTGGCGATCGTGTCGAGCAGCTCGGCCCGGTACTGCTCGGCCTGATCCTTCAGGTCGGCCGGGATCTCGACCTCGTCCCACTTGGCGCCGAGCTCCTCGCCCTTCCAGACGAGCGCCTTCATCTTGACGAGGTCGACGATGCCCTGGAACTGGTCCTCGGCCCCGATGGGGAGCTGCAGGATCAGGGGGCGGGCGTCGAGACGCTCCTTGAGCATGTCGACGGTCTTCCAGAAGTTGGCGCCCATCCGGTCCATCTTGTTGACGAAGCAGATGCGGGGGACGCGGTAACGGTCGGCCTGGCGCCACACCGTCTCGGTCTGCGGCTCCACGCCGGCGACCCCGTCGAACACCGTGACCGCGCCGTCGAGCACCCGCAGCGACCGCTCGACCTCGATGGTGAAGTCGACGTGGCCCGGGGTGTCGATGATGTTGATGCGGTGGTCGCGCCAGAACGTGGTCGTGGCCGCCGACGTGATGGTGATCCCGCGCTCCTGCTCCTGCACCATGTGGTCCATGGTGGCGGCGCCGTCGTGGACCTCGCCGATCTTGTAGGTCTTGCCCGTGTAGTACAGGATCCGCTCGGTCGTCGTCGTCTTGCCCGCGTCGATGTGGGCCATGATGCCGATGTTGCGGTATCGATCGAGTGGGGTGATGCCAGCCATGGGGTGCAGTGTCCTCGTGAGTGCGTGCGCTCAGCTGTCGCGGCGGTGGGGGGGGTTCGTTCGTGGGTCGGGCGTGTCAAGGATCAGGTCCGCACGACGGCCGGGGGCCGACAGGCGGCGGTCGATGGGGGGATCGGGGCGCCGCTCAGCCCTCGAGCGGGCCGGGCGACGGCGGTCTCACCAGCGGTAGTGGGCGAAGGCCTTGTTGCCCTCGGCCGTCTTCTGGACGTCGTCGCGCTTCTTGATCGAGGCGCCGACCCCGTTGTTGGCGTCGAGCAGCTCGGCGGAGAGCCGCTCGGCCATGGTCTTCTCCCGGCGCTTGCGGGCGTTCTCCACCAGCCAGCGGATGGCGAGGGTGTTGGCCCGTCGGGGCTTGACCTCGATCGGCACCTGGTAGGTGGCGCCACCGACGCGACGGCTCTTCACCTCGAGGGCAGGCTTGACGTTGTCGACCGCCCGCTTCAGCAGGGCCAAGGGCTCCTGCTGGGACTTCTCGGCGGCCGTGGACATGGCGCCGTAGACGATCTGCTCGGCCAGCGTGCGCTTGCCCTGCAGCAGGACCTTGTTGACAACCTGGGTGACGAGCACCGAGTGGTAGACGGGGTCGGGGTTGATCTCCCGACGGGGGGCGGGACCCTTGCGGGGCATGGCGGTACCTCTCAGCCCTTCTTGGCGCCGTACCGGCTACGGGCCTGCTTGCGCTTCTTGACGCCGGCGGCATCGAGCGTGCCGCGGATCACCTTGTACCGCACGCCCGGCAGGTCCTTCACACGGCCGCCGCGCACCAGCACGATCGAGTGCTCCTGGAGGTTGTGGCCCTCGCCGGGGATGTAGGCGGTGACCTCCACGCCGCTGTTCAGGCGCACACGGGCGACCTTGCGCAGCGCCGAGTTCGGCTTCTTGGGGGTGACCGTGTACACGCGGGTGCACACGCCACGGCGCTGGGGCGCGCCCTTGAGCGCTGGCGTCTTGCTCTTCGACGACTTGCTCTCGCGGCCCTTGCGGACCAACTGCTGAATGGTGGGCACGAACGACCTCGCGGCGAAGGGCTGACGGGACTGCGGGGAGACTGCGGACGGTACAGCGGGTGAATTCGGCTCGGGCCCGGACGCGACACGTCGCGGCGAACGAGCGGGGAGCAAGCGTAGCGCGCCCGGGAACGGTGCCGGGACGGCGGCCCCCGCACCGGACCGTCCCTTCCGGAACCGGACTGCTCAGGCCCGCCCCGGCGCGGCCGATCGGACGGGGGACGGTCCGGCGGCTCGTGCCACCGGAGTCCCCCTGTTCCGATGACCCTGCGATCCGACACCCATCCCCACGCCGAGCCGGCCGTCGAGGCGGCCCCGGAGCCGGCCGTCGTACCGGGCGTGAGCACCCGATGACGACCGTCGTCACCCGCGCCCTGGTCCGCCGGCTGCCCGTGCAGCCGATCGTGGCGGCGGCCGTGCTGGAGCGTCTGGAGGCCGCGGACGGCCCCGGTGACGCCGGCAACCTGGAGGCCTGGATCGCCCTCGACCCGGCCCTGGCCGCCGCCGTCCTCCACGCCGCCAACCAGCCGCACCTCAACCACTCGGGCCGGGTGGCGACCATCCGTCAGGCGATGGTGGTCCTCGGCTCGCGCATGGTCGAGGCGATCGCCACCGGGCGGGTCGCCACGCTGGTGATGACCCCGACCGACCCCGGGGCGCCCTCGGGCTTCTGGCCGCGCAGCATCGCCGCCGCCGTCGGGTCCCGGGTCGTCGCCCGTGCCATCGGGGTCACGCCGGAGGTGGCCTACACGGCCGGGCTGCTCCACGAGCTCGGCGACCTGGCGCTGTTCCGGGAAGATCCCGACCGGCACCGGGCCGTCACCGAGGGAGCGTCCGCCCGCAACCTGCTGGAACGGGAGCGGCGCAGCTTCGGGCGCCCCCACACCGAGGCGGGGGCCGTGCTGCTGCGCGACTGGCTCCTTCCCGATCAGCTGATCCGGGCCGTTCGCATCCACCACGCGCCCCACGAGCAGGTGAGCGGGGCGCTCAACCGGGCCGTTTGGGCGGGGGTCCGACTGGGCTACTCGGTCGCCCGGCAGGGGCTTCCCGAACCGTGGTCCACCGCTGCGGTGCTCCAGCTGATGGGGATCGACGAGTCGGCCGACCGGCTGATCACCGAGATCGCCCACGGCATCGAGGCCGTCGTCGCCGCCGTGGAGGCACGGCGATGAGCCGGGGCATCAACCGGGGCAACGGCCGGGGCAACGGCCGGGGCAACGGCGGACCGGCGGCGACACCTCCCTCGACGCCCGCGTCGGGCCTGCCCGCCGCCGGAACCGCGAACGCGCCCACCAGCGGAGCGGGTGCGGCCCGGGCGCTCAGGGGGCTCGAGGCCCGCCAGGCGGAGCTCCTCGACCAGATCCGGGCCGAGGACGGCCCCCACAGCGCCATGCTGGCGTCGCTGATCGTCACCAACAGCCTCCTGGAGCTGGCCAAGCTGGCGACGATGCGGCTGAGCCTGGCCGAGTTCACCCAGTCGGCCGTGGCGACGTTCGCCCAGTGCGTGCCGCTCGACCGCTGCGCCCTGGCGATCAGCGCCCCCGGGCTCCCGGCCCTGCGGACGGAGACGGGCGCCTGGGAGGACGTGCCCGGCGGAGGCCTCGATCACGCCCGGCTCGACGAGCTCGAGAGCATCGGCCTGATCGCCGCTCCCCTGCTGGCTCCCGGAACCGATGAAGCGGTGGGCTTCCTCGCCGTCGGCGGCCTCCCGGTCCGCCTGATCGAGGCCGACGTGGTCGCCCGGGCGGCCGAGCAGATCTCGTCGGTGCTCCAGGTGCTGATCGAGGCCGAGCGGTTGCGCCGCCAGGCCGCCGCCAGTCGGGTCCTCGAGCTCCTCGCCGCCATCGATGGGTCCTACGACCACACCGTGGTCGAGACGCTGGCCTCGGAGCTGCAGTCCCTCCCCGGTGCCGTCGGCGCCTCCATCCTCCTGGAGATCACGCGGTTCGGCGGGCCGCTCGAGTGCCGGGCCGGCCAGCAGCCGCCCGACTCGCCGACGACCGTCCGCAGCGAGAGCCTCGACCGCTCCGGCACGGTGACGGTGAAGCTCTGGTGGGCCGAGGGGACCGTGGCCACCGATGACGCCCACGCTGCCGCCGACCTCCTCGACCGGATCGTGGAGACGCTCAGGCGGGTCGAGCACACCCTGCGGCTGATCGAGGAGGCCGAGACCGACGACCTCACCGGCATCGGCAACCGGCGACGCGCCTCCCGGGCGCTCGCCCAGGCGATCGCCCGGGCCCAGCGCACGGGCGAGGACGTCGCCGTCCTGCTCATCGACCTCGACCGCTTCAAGCAGGTCAACGACACCCACGGTCACGATGTCGGCGACCGGGTCCTCCGGGCCTTCGGGGCGGTCGTGGCGAGCTCGATCCGGGCCTACGACATCGCCGCCCGCTGGGGCGGGGAGGAGTTCCTGGTCGTGTGCCCGGCAACCGATGTGGACGGCGCCCGCGCCCTCGCCCGCCGTCTGCTCACCGTGGCCCCGGAGGCGTGCGCCACCCTCGCCGGGGTCGAGCGCCAGACGGTGTCCATCGGCATCGCGACGACCACCGCCGGAGCGGCCGGGGAGTCGGGCCTGGTACGGGCGGCCGACGAGGCGCTCTACCTGGCCAAGGCCGGCGGCCGCAACCGGTTCATGGTGGCCCCGGTCCGCCCGACCCGCTGAGGGGCCGCTGCGCTCAGCCGTCGAGCTCGACGATGGCCTCGTGCTCGAGCGTGGCCACCACCAGGCCGTCGACCTCGATCACGACCTCGGCGACGGCTCGCCGGCCACCCCGCGAGAAGCGCTCGACGACCCGGGCCCGCACCGTCGCCACCGCCCCCTCCGAGGCCGGGGCGTGGTGACGGATCCGGCTGCGCGTGTGGATCCAGGGGCCCCGGACCACATGACGGTGGAACACATGGTTGGCCAGCGCCGGCCACACCGCCGGATGCACCTGGCCGGTCCGTGCGCACGGGTCTTCTGCGTCACCGGCGCGCGCTGCGTACTGCGACCCGTACTCGCCGTCGAGCGCGACCGACAGCTCGATGGGATCCTCCCCCGGTCGGCCGAGGAGGGGCGCGCCCCGGTCGTCGGGCCAGGCCGTGAGCGTCACGAGCGGCGCGTCCCGGCGGTCGACCAGGGCGACCACGTCGAGGCCGCCGTCGGCGCGCTCCTCCACCGGGAACGAGACCGTGTCGCCATCGAAGACCGGCGACCGGAACCGGACCTCGGCCGTTCCCCGCCCCGCCCACACCGGCCCGAACCGGTCGATGACGGCGTGGACGGCGTAGGCGTAGGAGGTGACCCCGGCGACGAGCGCCCGCTCGAACCCGGCGGCCCGGGCCCCGGCATCGGTGTGGATGGCGTTGCCCGCATGCTCGGGCAGGTTGCGGGCGATGATCGACCAGCTCACACCGCTGATGCTGTCACGCGCCCCGTCCGATCGGCGAGGCGCCGGGACCGATCCGCAACGCGCCCCGTCCGATCGGCCACGCGCCCCGTCCGATCGGCGAGGCGCCGGGACCGATCCGCAACGCATCGTGGCCCCGGCTCGACGCCGGGGCCACGTGGAAGCAACCCCGCCGGACGGGCGGGGTACGACGACCGCTACTCGCTCAGGGCGTCGCCGAAGCGGGCCGCGTCCTCGGAGTACGTCGCCGTGCCCGTGCCGAGGTTGGCCAGCCAGGCGGCGAGATCGTCGGGCGTCTCGGAACCGGCGGGCAGGAGATCCTGGGCCCCCACCACGGCGACGTCGACGTCGCGGTAGCGGAGCATGCCGGTGCCGGCCGGGATCAGCTTGCCGATGATGATGTTCTCCTTGAGGCCGATCAGGCCGTCGGAGCGACCCTCGATGGCGGCCTCGGTGAGCACCCGGGTGGTCTCCTGGAACGAGGCGGCCGACAGCCACGACTCGGTGGCCAGCGACGCCTTGGTGATGCCCATCAGCTCGGGACGGCCCTCGGAGGGGACGCGGCCCTCGTCGCGGAGCTGGCGGTTGATCAGCGTGAAGTGCCGGGAATCCACCTTCTCGCCGGGCAGGAAGGGCGACTCGCCGGGCTCCTGCACGGCGACCCGCTTCAGCATCTGACGGACGATGAGCTCGATGTGCTTGTCGTGGATCGACACGCCCTGGTCCCGGTACACCTTCTGGACCTCTTCGACCAGGTAGGTCTGGCAGTCCCGGACGCCCTTGATCTCGAGGAGCTCCTTGGGATCCTGCGGGCCCTCGTTGAAGGGATCACCGGCGTTGATGTGGGCTCCTTCGGCGATGCCGGGAACGAGCTTGGCCGACGACGACACGGTGTAGGCGTCCTCGGTGCCATCGTCGCCCACCACCGTGAGGTGGCGGATCTTGCCGTCGTCGTCACCGAAGCGCACCG
>JBIKWW010000196.1:0-6638 GCA_044356125.1 Acidimicrobiia bacterium | reverse complement strand
ACCGCCCCGAGCAGCCGCGCGCCCAGACCCCAAGGACAGGGCGCGCTCTGACGTAGGGATTATCCATCGCTTGATGAGTCCCCTGCTCTGACCACTGAGCTACCGCCCCCGGACGGGAGGCTGACGGGGTCGCACCGGATTGCCGTCGTCGGATTGCCGTCGTCGGATTGCCGTCGTCGGATTGCTCTCGTCGGAGCCGTGCCCGACCCCTCCGGACGCGCCATGATCCCGGACGGCAGAACACCCCCGGGCGACGTTCGGGCGCCGGGCTGCCCGGAGATCCGCGGGCGACCCCGCCCGCCGAACCACGAGGAGCACCAATGGGCAACGCACTGGCATCGCTGAACGTGGGCGTCGTAGGCACCGGGTTCATGGGGGTCGCCCACACCGAGGCGCTCCGGCGGCTGGGCATCAACGTGGCCGCCGTCGTGGGTTCTTCGCCTGACCGGGCCCGGGCCAAGGCGGCCGCCGCCAACCTCCCCGAGGTGGTCCCCTCGCTCGATGACCTGTTGGCCGATCCCGACATCCACGCCGTGCACGTCACGTCACCCAACGACGTGCACCGTGAGCAGGCCCTGGCAGTGGTGCGCGCCGGCAGGCATGTGCTGTGCGAGAAGCCCCTCGGCCTGGACTCGACCGAGACGGCGGAGCTGGTGGCCGCCGCCGAGGCTGCCGGAGTGGTCCATGCCGTCTGCTTCAACCAGCGCTTCTATCCGATGGTCCAGCAGGCGCGGGCCATGGTGGCCGCCGGCGAGATCGGCACCCCCCGCCTGGTGACCGGTGGCTACCTGCAGGACTGGCTGCTGCTCGAAACCGACTGGAACTGGCGCCTGGTGGAGGAGCGGGCCGGTGGGCTGCGGGCGGTCGCGGACATCGGTTCGCACTGGTTCGACAACGTCGCCTTCGTCACGGGGTCGCCCATCACGGAGGTCTTCGCCGACCTGCACACGTTCGTGACCTCCCGCCAGCGACCGTCGGGCGAGGTGGAGAGCTTCGCCGCCCACTCGGTGGGCGAGGTGGCTCGGGTCGCAGCGCCGATGTCGAGCGACGACGCGGCCGGCGTGCTGGTGCGCTTCGCCAACGGAGCCCGGGGCACGGCGACGTTCTCCCAGGTGTCGGCCGGCCGCAAGAACCTCATGTCGTGGGAGGTCGACGGGTCGACGGCCGCCGTGCAGTGGTGCACGGAGGACCCCGAGGACCTGTGGATCGGCCATCGGGGCCGCCCCAACGAGCTGCTCAAGCGCGACCCCGGCCTCCTGCACCCGTCGGCGGCGGCGACGGTCGGCTACCCGGCGGGGCACGTCGAGGGCTACCCCGACACCTTCCGGGCGCTGTTCGCGGCGTTCTACGCCGACGTGGTGGCGGGCCGTCCTGCGGAACGGCCTGCGTACCCGACCTTCAGCGACGGCCACGACGCCGTGCTCGTCTGCGAGGCGGTCGCCGCCAGTGCCGCCCGAGGCTGCTGGGCGCCCGTCCGGCGCTGAGCCGAGGATGACCCGGAGCGCCATCCCTGCGCTGCTAGGGTGACCGGCGCTCCAATCCGGGGTAGCTCAACGGCAGAGCATCGGACTGTTAATCCGCAGGTTGTGAGTTCGAATCTCACCCCCGGAGCAAACCCGCAGGTCAGCGTCAGTTTCGGAGGCGTCTGGTCGCCACGGCTGGGGGCGCTCCGCCCCGACCCGTGTGCGCACCGGGTCCCACGCCCCGACCTTGGTCGGCCCGGATCGGGTCTCCGTGGGGCGGCGAACGACGGCGTTTCGCCCCCTGCACCACAACGACCGAACGGTCGAAGCCGGGAGATCCGTTGCCCCAACCGGTCACCCGGTCTCCGGGGGGCCGTTCCTCATGATGGTTCCGGCACGGCGCCGGCCTGGGCGAGCGCCGCGGCCGAGTCGGCGGCCGCCATCAGCGGCTCAACCGAGCGGAGTGTCCGGGCCGTGAGCAACGCTCCCTCGTAGAGCGCCACGAGCACCTGCCCGAGGCGGCCGGCCGAGGCCTCGTCGTGGCCGGCCCGACGGGCGGCCTCCCTCACGAGCCGGGACCAGCGAGCGAAGGCCTCCGACGCCTCGGCCTGGGCAGCCGCGCTGGTGGCCGAGGCGGCCGGGGTACCCACGGGGCACCCCCGGGTGAACCCGTTGGCCACCAGGGTTGACGCGGCGGCGGTGAAGATCGCCCGGGCCGCCTCGGGGAACGGCAGGTCGTTCAGGAGCTGCTCGAGGGCGTCGCCCACGGTGGCGCCCGATCGCTGGATCGCCGCTGCCACCAAGGCGCCCTTGCCGTCGGGGAAGGCGTGGTAGAGGGAGCCGTAGGCGACCCCGCTCACCTGGCACACCTCGTTGAGCCCGCATCCGTGCGAGCCGTGTGTGGAGAGCAGCAGCTCGGCGGCGTCGAGCAACCGTGTGCGCGTCGAGGCGGCTGATCGCGTGCCGTTGGCCATGTCCGTCGTCCTCCGTTCGGGGCCATCGGGGAATCCGGAACCGGCCCCTCGTCCACGGAAGCCTACCCCCTGGGACTTGACGAACAAACAGATAGATCTATTTAATGGTTCCGCACCTGAGATCCGAAGGAGTCACCGTGACCGATCGCACCGCTTCCACCGGCCCTGCTTCCAGCGGCCCTGCGTCCACCGGCCCAGTCGTGGCCGTCGTCCGCATCCCCACCCCCCGGCTGGCCCCACGGCGGCTGGTGCGGCGCAAGATGCGGGCGACCATCGACCAGTACGCCGCCATTGCGGGCCTGGCCTTCAAGGCGTACACCTTCGAGCAGGAGAGCGGCGACTACGGCGGCGTGTACTCCTGGACGGACCGGGAGGCCGCCGAGGCCTGGTTCGACCAGGTCTGGTTCGAGCGGGTACGGCGGGAGCGCGGCAGCGAACCCAGCGTGCGCTTCTTCGATGCGCCCCGCTCGATCGACAACACCCCCGGAGGAACCAAGGCGGCCGAGGGCGGCCACGTCGTGACGCTGGTGGAGATCCCCCTCCCCGAGGGGGTGACCGAGGAGCTCCTGCTGGCCGGGTTCGAGGCCGCCGAGCCCTCGTACCGGGAGGCGCCGGGTCTGCTGCGCAAGCACTTCATCCACACCGCACCGGGCCGGACGGCACCCCGGGCGGCGGGAACGGTGCCGGGGTCGCCCCGGGGTGCCACCTTCGGCGGCGTCTACCTGTGGGCCGACGAGGCCAGTGCCCGCCGGTGGTTCGACGCCGCCTGGCACGAGCGGGTCCGCAGCCGGTACGGGGCCGACGGTCGCATCCAGTGGTTCGACGCCCCGATCCTGCTGCCCACCCGGGTTGCCGCAGAACGCCCGCTGGCCCAGTCGGCCTGATCCGCCCGCACCCGGGCGCCGGCGCGGCGCCCGGTGTGCAAGCCCCTGGAGCTTCAGGCCGGGCCTGGCCGGATGGAGCTCAGGTCGCGATCAGGAGCTCGACGGTCCCGTCGACCACCCGCACCGGATGGCAGCCGAGGTCGGTGATCACGGGGGCGCCGAGGGCCCGCCCGGTGGCGATGTCGAAGCGGCCGTTGTGCTTGGCGCACTCGATCACCGTGCCCGACAGGTACCCCTTGGCGAGGTGAACCTTGGCGTGGGTGCACAGCCCGTCGGTGGCGAACCATCGCGAGTCGGCGGTCCGGTACACGGCGTAGGTGCGCTCCCCGTGGTCGAAGCGCACGACGTCATCCAGTGCGACCTCGTCGGCGCGGCAGACGGTCACCCAGGAGGCGCTCTCGGGCGTTGCGTTCATCGTTCCTCCTCAGGCGGCCCGGCGCAGCGTCGGCGCCCGGTCCACGAACCACGACGGATCCTGGGACTGGCGGCGGAGGGCCGGGATGATCTCACGGTACGCGGCCCAGATGCCGTCGTAGACGGGCGGGAGGTCGTCGCGGACGGCCTCGTGCAGCTCCGGGAGTCGGTGGTAGGGCACCGTCGGGAACATGTGGTGCTCCGTGTGGAAGTTCATGTTCAGGTACAGGAACCGGTTCACCGCGTTCATGCGGACGGTCCTGGTGTTGAGTCGGTGGTCGAGCACGTCCTCGGCCAGGCCGGCGTGCTGAGTGAGCCCGTAGACCACCAGGAGCCACCGGCCGTACATGGTTGGCAGCACGCCGGCGAACAGCAGGGGCTCGACGCTGCCGAGGGCGACCGCGGCGATGACCGGGGCGATCAGGCCGAGCACCATGATCCGCCCGGAGCGGACGGCCCGGGGCTGCTCGGAGACGGGAATGAAGTCGGCGTCCTGTGCGTCCACGCGTCCGGCGACGTTGGCCGCCAGCTTGCGCAGCTCGGCGAGGGTCTCGAACCAGCCCACGAGCTCGGCTGCGTGCTTCCACAGCGGCATCCCGCGCTGGGCGGCGATCTCCCGGTCGCGTCCGACGACGATGGTGTCGTCGTGGTGGCGGGCGTGGCTCCAGCGCCACGACACCGGCTCGCGCAGGTCCATGAACGACGCGATCACGTAGACGACGTCGTTGGGCCAGCGGGTCCGGAACGCCGTCCGGTGGCCGCACTCGTGCCAGCGCGGGTCGCTGACCGAGCTGTAGAGGGTGCCGTAGACGAAGAAGGCCGGGATCGCCCACCACGTCCCCCATGCCCGGTGGGCGAGCACGCCGGCGCCGACGAGCAGGGCGAGCCACAGCACGGTGTCGCCGGCCGCCCGCCCGTTGGTGCGGGTCATCAGCTCGCGGAGCCGGGCCCGGGGGATGGGCGACTCGTACCACTCGGCCGAGGCCAGCCCGCGTTCGACGGCGCGTCGGTTCTCGGGGCCGGTCAGGGAGTAGTCGCGCACAGCGGGGCAAGGCTAGGGGAGGACGCCGCGGAGGTGTCAACGGACCTTCACGGGGCGACGGTCGGCTGTGACCGGCGGGACCCTCGCCCCTGCCGCCCGGGGGGTCGTCTGAGGCTGCATGATGAAGGAACTCCGCAGTTCCGAACCGACCGACCCGAACCCACGAGGCTCCCCATGAACGTGTCCCTCACCGCCGACGAATCCCAGGTCATCCGCAAGGCCCTGCACTCGTACCTGAAGGAGCTGCGCGGCGAGATCGCCGATACCGACAACCCCCAGTACAAGCGGGAGCTGCGGGAGGAGCGCGCCCAGCTCGAGTCGGCGGTGGCCAAGCTCGACTCGGTGGCCGTCTCGGCCGAGGGCGACGCAGGGGCCACCTGCGTCGTCGAGATGTGGTGGGTCAGCAGCGAGCTGTGAGCCGCTCGCCCCGGGCTACTCGAGCCAGCCCGGGGCGCAGTCGAGCAGGTAGAGGCTGACCTTGCGGCAGCTGTCCCACACGTCGCAGAGCAGCTCCTCGCCCAGGAAGATACGGGCGAGTGAGACGTCGCGCCGGGTGATGATCTTGAGCGAGCGTTCAGGGGCGTCGGTGACGTTGTTGAACGAGTCGATGGCCGATACCTCGAGCGGGAACGCCGGGCCGCCGACGCCGGCCAGCTCGGTGGCGAGCACGAGCAGGTCGGGCGGTCGTCGCAGCGGCTGGTTCACCTCCCAGGTGAGGGTGAGCTGGAAGACCTCGGCCTCCGGCGGGTCCTCGTTGTCGGGCAGCTCCTTGACCCGGTCCTCGAACGACAGCAGCATCCGCGGGTCGACCTCGAGCGTGAGGTGCAGGTCGAGGGGGCCGTCGCAGCCCTCCTCGGGGTGCAGGTCGACCTCCCAGACCTGCATGAGCGAGTACGTCTCGACCAGGTGACGCTCGTCGTGCACGTGGAACCCGTGGTCCTCGCTCACGTGGAGCTTCAGATCGGCGATGTAGCCGGCGACGTCGATGACGGCCACGGGACCTCCTCGGTGGGACGCGTCCGAATCTAGGTCACCATCGGCGGGCGCCGTCCGGTGGGCGCCGGACCTGCGGTGGGACCCCTCGAGCCGACTCGTGCTTCAGTCCCGGGCAGGGCCGGCCGATGTCTGAGCCGTGATCGCGGATCGCGACCTGGACATCTCCCAGCCCTACACCAAAGAGGATCTCGACATTCCTTTCTCGGTGGTCCAGGACCTGCTCCTGCGCCGGACGATGGCCGACGATCTGGTGACGACCACATCGTTGTCGCGCGCCCTGGGACTGTCCCGCCGCATCATCGAGGCGGCCTTCGACAACCTGCGGGACCGCAAGGCCCTCGATGTGCGCACGATGCAGGGCAACGACTACGTCTTCTCGCTCACCGCCCTTGGCAAGGAGATGTGCCGAGACGCCGAGCGCCGTTCCCGGTACAACGGGATCGCCCCCGTTGCCATCGAGACCTACCAGACGGCCGTCGCCGTCCAGCGCGCTCAGATCAAGGTCAACCGACGGGACATGGCCGAGGCCATGAAGGACCTGGTCGTCGCCCCCGAGATGCTCGACCAGCTCGGTCCGGCCTTCAACTCCCAGCACACGATCTTCTTCTACGGGCCCGCCGGCACGGGCAAGACGTCACTGGCCGAACGGCTCGTCCGCCTCTACGGCGACTGGATCGTGGTGCCCCACGCCATCCTCGTCGACAGCCAGTTCGTCGTGGTGCTCGACCCTACGGTCCATGAGCCGCTGCCGGTGCAGCCCGATGGCCTCGACCCCCGCTGGGTGGCCTGCCGCCGTCCCCTGGTGACCGTCGGCGGTGAGCTGGACGCCTCCATGCTGGAGCTGCAGTTCGACCAGACGGGACGG
>JBIKWW010000007.1:0-21497 GCA_044356125.1 Acidimicrobiia bacterium | reverse complement strand
TTGCCCAACATGATCGCCACGACGTCACCCTCTCCCACGCCGTGAGCTCGGAGCACGCTCGTCATGCGGTTGAGGCGGTCGTTGAGTTCCCGCCGGCTGAGCTGCTCCCGCCCGTCGTCGACGGCGAGACGGTTCGGGTCGCTTGCCGCCAGTTCCGACACGATCTGCGCCATCGGACCCGCCCCTCAGCCAGCGCCGGACACGCCCGGTCGGCAGAGTCGACCAGCCCGGCCGGAGCTGCTCGCAGGGCGGAGCCGGCTCGGCTGCACCTGGATGTCACGGACCACGTTCGTTCCCTCGTCGTGGCTCAGGGACGGGTTCCCACAGCTACCGGAACCTGCGCATGGAGATGGCAGGTCGTGACGGTTCCACCCGGGAGGGTGGCCGGAAGAGGGGCGTTGAGCCGGCACACGTCCATGACATCGGGGCAGCGGGTGTGGAATCGGCAGCCACCGGGCGGGCGGGCCGGATCCGGGATGTCACCCGACAGGACGATCCGCTGGCGCTGATGCTGGCGCACCGGGTCGGGGATCGGAACTGCCGAGAGCAGCGCACGCGTGTAGGGATGGGCCGGCCGCTCGAACAGCTCGCGCATGGGCGCCTGCTCGACGAGCGTGCCGAGGTACATGACGCCGACCCGATCGGCCACGTGGCGCACGACGGCCAGGTCGTGGGTGATGAACAGGTACGCCACGCCGAGCTCCGAGGCCAGCCGACGCAGCAGTTCGAGAATCTGGTTCTTGGTGGATACGTCGAGCGCGCTGACCGCCTCGTCACAGATCACGAGATCAGGTCGCAGCGCGAGCGCCCGGGCGATGGCCAGACGCTGACGCTGGCCTCCCGAGAACTCGTGTGGGTAGCGATGCATGACGTCAGGCGACAGACCGACCATCTCCAGCAGCTGGGCCACCCGCTCGTCGCGGCGCGTGCCCCGCAGCCGCTCGTGGACCTCGAGCGGCTCACCCACACTGTCGGCGATGACCGCCGACGGATCGAGCGACGAGTACGGGTCCTGGAACACCATCTGGATCCGCCGCCGCACCGATCGGAGCTCCCTCGGAGGAAGCGACAGCAGATCACGCC
Source organism: Acidimicrobiia bacterium (assembly GCA_044356125.1). Lineage (GTDB taxonomy): Bacteria > Actinomycetota > Acidimicrobiia > Acidimicrobiales > JANYDT01 > JBIKWW01. Next base: position 20,414 of record JBIKWW010000007.1, on the reverse strand, counting down.
CGTCGAACTCGACCCGACCACCGGCAGCCTTCACCAGCCGGGTGATTGCCCGCGCCGTCGTGGACTTCCCGGAGCCGGATTCGCCCACGAGGGCGTAGGTCTCGCCCCGGGCGATCTCGAAGGAGACGCCGGCCACCGCCTTGACGGTGGCTCCGGCCAGGCGACCGGCACGGAACTCGACCCGGAGATCCTCGACACGCAGCAGCGGGTCGCTCACGACGCCCCCTTCGTGGATGTGAGCGTGAGCTCGTCATGGCGCAGGCACCGAACCAGTCGCCCGGAGGTGATCTCGACGATCGCCGGCGACTGCTCGGAGCAGGCCCCCACGGCGTGCGCACAGCGGTCGTGGAAACGACATCCGGCCGGCGCCCGGCCGGCCGCCGGTGCCTGTCCCGGAATGAACGGCAGCTCCCCGGGCTCGGCCTCGATGTCGGGCATGGAGCGCAGCAACGCGTGGGTGTAGGGATGGTGGGGGCGGTGGAAGAGTTCGGTCGCCGAACCCTGCTCCTGCACCTGGCCGGCGTACATCACCAGGACTCGGTCGCAAACCTCGGCCACCACGCCGAGGTCGTGTGTGATCAGCACGATGGCCATGCCGAGTTCGCGGTTCATCGTCTTCAGCAAGTCGAGGATCTGAGCCTGGATCGTCACGTCGAGCGCCGTGGTCGGCTCGTCGGCGATCAGCAGCGACGGCTCACAGGACGCGGCCATTGCGATCATGACCCGCTGACGCATCCCACCCGAGAGCTCATGGGGGTAGCTCGTGATCCGCCGCCTGGCATCGGGGATCCCCACGAGGTCCAGCACCTCGACGGCGCGCGCCATCGCCGCCCGCCGGGTGACGCCGCGGTGGCGCCGGACGGTCTCGGCGATCTGATCCCCGATCGTGAAGGCCGGGTTCAGGCTGGTCATCGGCTCCTGGAAGATCATCGCCATGTGACGGCCACGGAGATCCTCCAGTTCGCGTCGGCCGATGCCGAGCAGCGGCCGACCACCGAGCTCGAGGCGTCGGGCGGTCGTCCGGGAGCGTCCATGTTCCAGGAGCCCCATGATGGCCAAGCTCGTGACGCTCTTGCCCGAGCCCGACTCCCCCACGATCCCCAGGGTCTCGCCCGTCCGAACGGCGAAAGAAACGTCGTCGATGACGGACACCCAGCCTGCTCCGCTGAACAGTTGCACCGAGAGACCGTCGACCGACAGCAGGGGGACCGTCGTGCCGGCGGTGCCGCCTTGAGCGGGCGTCGGATGCGCAGTGGTGCTCACGACCGCAACGTCTCCCGGCCGAGGGAGTCCCGTAGACCATCGCCCACCAGGTTCAGGGCCAGCACCGTCAGGGCGATCGCCAGTCCGGGGAAGACGATGAGCAGCGGCGCCCGGTCGATGTGCCGGACGGCCCGGCCCACCATCGAGCCCCAGCTCGCCTGGGGCGGCTGAACTCCGAGACCGAGGAAGCTGAGGGTCGCCTCGGCGATCATGGACGTGCCTGCCGCCAGGGAGCCCGAGACGATCAGGGGTGAGATGCTGTTGGGAAGAACCCGCTTCCGCAGGATCCCCAGGGCCGGCGTGCCGATGCTCTTGGAGGCGTCGATGTAGGTCTCCTCGCGGACCTGGATGACGCTCGACCGCACGATCCGCACGAACCGGGGCGTGAAGATCACTCCTACTGCGAGCATGGCGTTGGTGAGGTTGGGTCCCAGAGCACCGACGATGGCGATCGCCAGGATGATCGGGGGGAACGCCATGAGCACGTCGGTGGTCCGCATCACCACGGTGTCCACCCAGCCGCGGACGTAGCCCGCCACGAGGCCTGGCACCACTCCGAGTGCCATCCCGACGCCGACGGCCTGCACGGCAGCCAGAAGCGAGATCCGGGCGGCGAAGAGCATCCGGGTGAAGGTGTCGCGTCCCAGGTCGTCCGTCCCGAGCCAGTGGGCCCCCGACGGCCCCTTGAAGGTGTTGCGCAGGTTGTTCGCGTCCGGTTCGTAGCTGGTGAGAAGCGGAGCGCAGACGGCCATCAGGACGAGCACGACCAGATAGCCGAGGGCGAACATGGGCACGCGCTGGCGCCGGAACCGACGGGCCAGCCGACGCAAGCCGGCGAACCGCGGTCGGCGCAGCGCGGGGGAATGGCCGACCGACGAGGCACTCGAGGTGTTCATGGCGCTACCCGGCTCGGACCTTCGGGTTCAAGAATCCGTAGGCGAGATCGACGAGCAGATTGATGAGCACGACCGATGCCGTCATCATCAGCACGATCCCCTGGATCATGGGGATGTCCTTTCCGAGGACGGCATTGACGATCTCGGTGCCCAGGCCCGGGATCCCGAAGACCCGCTCGACGGCCACCGTGCCGCCCAGCAGCAGCGAGAACTGAAGGCCGATGACGGTCACGACGGGGATGGAGGCGTTCTTGGCGGCGTGCTTGCCGACGACGATGCCCCGCCGGAGGCCCTTGGCCCGGGCGGTTCGCACGTAGTCCTGCAGGAGGACGTCCGACAGCGCTCCCCGGAGCTGGCGGGTGATCTCGGCCGCCGCAGCCGTGCCCAGCGTCAGTGCAGGCAGGGCCAGATGGTGCAGCCACTGCCCCGGGCTCTCCGTGAAGCGAACGAAACCACTGGCTGGAAACAGCGAGTTGCGCACCGCCAGCACGATGACGAGGACCAGGCCGAGCCAGAACGTCGGCATGGCCACCCCGAGCGAGGCGGCGACGGTGGCTGTCCGGTCGGGCCACCGGTTTCGGTTCAGCGCCGAGATGACGCCGGCCGGCAGGCCGATGACCAACCCGACGAGGACAGCCCCGAACGCCAGGCTCAAGGTGATGGGAAGTCGCTCGGCGATCACGGTCGACACCTCCCGGCTGGAGAGGAGGGAGGTCCCGAGATCACCCCGGAACACACCACCCAGCCAGTCGAAGTACTGCGTCAGGAAGGGTCGGTCGAGGCCGAGCGCCGTGCGGATCTCCTCGACCCGCTCGGGCGTCGCCGTCTCGCCGGCCAGGGTGACCGCAGCGTCCCCTGGCACGACGAGGATGAGCGAGAAGACCAGGAAGGAGCTCGCGATCAGCAGCGGGACGGCCCCGAGCAGACGTCGCAGAACCGTCTTCCCCATCATGTTCTCCGGTCCGGCAGGCGCCGCTCAGGCCTTCTTGCCGACACCGCGGATGTCGAAGGGACGGACGTCGAACAGGGAATCGACGCCGAGAACTCCGCTTCGGTAGGCCAGGGGGAACGACATGACGTGCAGTGGGACGTTGAGGGCCTCGTCGGTGTAGATCTTCGAGAACTCCTGGAACAGCAGCCGACGCTTCGCCGGATCGTTCTCGGCCAGCGACTGCCGGTAGAGCTCCATGACCCGCGGTGTGGTTCCGCGGCCCGGGTTGAGCGAGCCGGTGTCGGTGAACATCAGGCCGATGGTCTGGGCCGGATCGAGACGGCCGCCGTACGGCGTCGACGCGCAGGGTGCTTCCTGGTTTTGGTAGAACTTCGGGATGATCTCGCCAGAGGCGATGATCGTGATGTTCATGCGGATGCCGACGTCGGCGAGCATGGCCTGCACCGCTTCGGTGCGGGCGATGTAGCCAGAGGTGTTCACCACGAAGCAGTTGAAGCTGAACCCGTTCGGCAGGCCCGCCTGAGCCAACAGCCGCTTCGACTCCGAGGGGTCGTACCTCACGTACTCGACGCGCAGTGCCCCGTCGTAGCCGAGGCTTCCCTCCGGGAACGGCTGGACGGTCGGGATGGCGAGTCCGAAGAGCACGCCTTCGGTGATTGCCCGGCGGTCGATGGCGTGGTTGATGGCCCGCCGAACGAGCGCGTTGTCGAACGGAGCCCGGCTCCGATTGAGTTGCAGGTGGTACAGACCCAGCTTGCTGATGACGCTGACGTTGTACTTGTCCTTCTTCAGGTTCGCCACCGCCGACTCGTCAACCCAGGTTGCGTCGATCTGGCCCGATCGCAGCGCATTGAGGCGGGCCGCATCGTCGGGGATCGTCCGGACACGCAGGACAGCGTTCTTCACGTCGTTCGGGGCCCAGTACTTCTCGTTGCGCTTGTATTCGATGAAGTCCCCGTCGACGAGCTTGACGAACGAGTACATCCCCGTGCCCACCGGGTTGCGGTCGACGTCGGACTTGGTCAGTGATGCCGGGCTCATCATCATCCCGGCCCGGTCGGCCAGGATGAAGGGCAGGGGCGCGAACTGACCCGACAGGTTGATCCGCACCCGGTCGGGCGCCACCGCCTGTACGGACGAGATCAGCGCGAGCTCGCCTCTGACCAGCGAAGTCGGCATGGTACGGGCGCGGTCCAGGTTGGCGACCACCGCGGCGGCATCGAAGGGCACGCCATCGTGGAACGTGACACCCTGGCGGAGCGTCAACTCGAGCGCCCGCCCTCCGTCGACGAAGGTCCAGTCGATGGCCAGGCCCGGGATGAGCTTGCCGGCCTCGTTGTAGTGGACCAACCGGTCGAACACCGGATAGAGGAACGTGTTGTCGTACAGCGTCCTCGCCAGGTGCGGATCGAGGCTCGTGATGGCGCCTTCGGCATAGGTGAAGGTGGCGTTGCGGTCGAAGCCGCCCGCAGATGCCTGCGAGGCAACGGCGGTCGTCCTCGCCGGAGCAGTGGTCGCAGCAGGCGCAGTCGTGGCCGCGGGCTTCACCGTGGCCTTGGTCGCCGCGGTCGTCGTCGTCTTCGATCGAGACGTGGCCTTCGTGGCCGCATTCGTCGGCGCCACCGTGACGGCGCCCAGCACCGCTCCGGTCGCAATCAATACCGATAGTCGGTGCCTCATGTCGATCCCCCTGGTCGATCGTGAATGAATGACTGGCACAGCCCCCGCGTTGCGAATCCTCGGAGAAGACGGATCTGACGGTGAACCGAAGCAGTTCGGTCGGTCAGTCGCTCTTGAGCCTGCGTCCCGATCGGGGGTGTTAAACAGCGTTCAGTATGCCCACGCCGATCGGTCGCGTCAACTTCCGTCACAGCGAAGCTCGTCCCCGACCCGTGAGGGCGCGTCGGCGCGCACGATGCCACCGGTGACGACCACCAGCGCCCCATCGGGAAGCGATCACCTTCGTCGACTGACCCCGGGTCGCTATGTACACCTAGTAACGCAGCGGAACCGGGACCTCGAGACGCGTCAGCCGGCGAGCCCGGCAACGGCGGCGAGCGCAGCCTGGGTGCGGAGCCAACCCACCATCAACTGGATCTCCACCAGCCGCTGACGACCGAACTGGCCATGGGCGGCGTCGAACGTATCGTCACCGACCCGGCCGCCGGCAAGCCATTCGGTGACGAAGGCATCGAGCACAGCAGCGCCGGCAGAGTCGAGATCGGGCCCGCTCCATTGCGGGCTGTTCGCCACCAGCTCACCGAGCAGGGTGCCCGGCCCAGATACCCGGAGGGCCACGGCGCGCCGCAACGAAGCACCGGCCTCGACCTGATCGCTGCTGATGCAGTCCCACATCCGCTGGTTGGCAACCTGCACATCAGGCACCCATGACCACAGGCGGGCCAAACGGTCGTCCGCCTCGGGCCACCGGCCGAGCCAGTCGCGCTGGCGGTCCGAGAGCGATGTCATGGCCGGCAGCCCGAAGGCTCCAACGGGGTCGACCGCCTCGGGTGAGAACGGGGGACGCTTCGGCCCTGGATCCAGCCTGCGGCCCGGCACCGGGGCGAGCCAAGGCTCGTTCTGGAGCTGCATGGCGTTGGCGAATCTGGCGTTGCAGCCCCAGTATCCGATCTGCAGCACGAGGGCAACGAGCTGGTCGGGGGTGAGATGGTCTCGCCACTCCGCTTCGAGGTCGGGACCGAGACGTCCAGTGGCGTCGAGGCAGTCCGCCAGCTTCACGACGAAGCGATCGGCACGATCAAGCCCGTCGAGCGAACCGAGCTCCGGGCTCGTCACCAGCTTCAGCACGTCGTCGTCGACACCGGACGCCGAGGCCAGCGGCGCATGGTGGTACAGCTCGTACTCGCTGGCGTGCCGCCCGCAGACGCGGTTGATGGCCAGCTCCTTGGTGCGACCGGCGACGGCCGTCTGCTCATGCAGCGCATGGCCCAGGCGCTGTTGGCACTCCTGCAACCAGGGACTCCAGGCCCAGGTACGAACCAGATGCAGCGCACGGTCCGGGTCCTGACCGTTCTTCGCCCACCACGCCGCCGAGTGTGGGTGGGCATTCGAGGCACCGACGTATCCCAGTCGCATGCAGTGAGCTTAACGATGTTCAGTACAGTCCGTCCACTGACGCCCGGAGTGCCGGCCCGGGAGAGACGGTCGCCGGAAGCTGCGCACCCTTGCGCCCCATCGCATCAGCACCGGGTCACCGCCATGGTCACCTGATCTCCGGCAGGCAGAACGTATGCGCGCTGGGGGTGCCGCTCCGGCATCCGCTCTCAGGCGCTGATCGCTCTCGTGGTCATCTCGGAGCCGACGGAGCCGTTCACCCAGCCGCCGATGATCGCAGAGAACATGCCGGCACCACCGCCGGCGTGGACGAGCCACAGCCCGTTCGGGCGGAACTTGGACACCTGGCGACCCGCTGAGTCCAGCGGGAGCCCTTCGGCGATCCCGTCCACTCCCTGGAGGAGTCCATCGGCGGCACAGGTGAGCAGTTCCTGCAGGCAGGCGGTCACGCGGGCCTTGGTCCACCCGGCGCTGCGGAACACGCGACCGTGCTCCGGCGAGACGACGACCACCGCGTCGAATCCGAGCACCAGCTTGGGGTGGCCCACCGACCACAGCGCAGCAGCGAACGAACGTGCCAGGGACTCGGGGTCCCGGGACCTCTGGTCGACGATCGCCCTCGGTGCCTCCGCCGCGAACAGCGTCACCGCACTGGTCCCGGCCGGAATGCCCCGCTCCACCGACAAGGGCTCCCATGGTGAACCAGCCTCGTCCTCGGCGAAGCACCAGCCGACTTTCCCGGGATGACCCAGACTGGCACGGTCGATCCCTCCGGGCAGCCCACCGCCCACGTTGCGGATCACCAGCTGCAGTGCCCGACCGATGGTCGAGTTCGCCCGGTTTCCCTGGCCGAGCGCATTCACACCGCTGTTCATTCCGATCGCCGTTGCGATGGGGCCGTTGACGATCAGCAGCGGCCCGTGGGGCCGGGTGGTCGCGAGCAGCCCATGGGCGTTGAACGCCGTGGTGCAGGCAGCTTCCACCGCAGCCAGCACGACGGGCAGGTACTCGGGTCTGCACCCTGCCATCACGGCGTTGACAGCAACCTTCTCGACCGTGCAACCGGTGAGGTCGGGCGGAACGATGGCAACGACCTCATCGGGGCTCCTCGACGTGCCCGCCAACATCGCGAGCACGCGAGTCGGCGTGGGGGGCACGATGGGCAGTCCGTCGGACCAGCCAAGCCTGTGCATCAGTTCCCATTCGTCCTCGGCGGCTGCCACCTCGACGCGTCGCGACCGCAGCGAGCACCCCCCGAAGCGGACCTCCAGGCCCGGCCGAAGGATCGGGTCGACCGTCAGAGATCCGCAACCCGGCCGCCACGCCGGCAGGTCCGCCGACGATGAACGGACCAGGTTGGCGCCCTCCTGGTCGAAGAACGCACACCACTTCTCGCGTGACCACCCGACGATCCGGCCCAGTTCCGCGCCCTTGGAGCGCCGGATGATCGTCGGCACGGTGTCGATGTCGGCCGCCCACGACAGGCCGAGGTCCCGGTCGTCAACCCGGCCCCGAACCTCACCCAGAAACCCAGGGTCGTCCTGCACGGCAACCATGGCGACCACGCCGGCACCGGCCAGTGCATCGACCACGGGGGCCACCAGCGAACACGTCGGGCAGTCCGCCTTCAGAATGACGATCACGCCATCCTCGGGCAGGAAGGTCGGGGTGGTGCCAACTGCACTCGCCCCGGGCAGACGGGAGTCAACCACCATCCCACGGTAGCGCTGCAGCAACCGGGCCACCCCATCCCGAGCGGGCCCCCGGGCCGGGACCTCAGGACACGACGACGAGGACCTGGTGGGCGTCGACCTGGTCGCCCACGGAGCAGCGGACCTCGGCCACCACCCCGGACTCGACGGCGACGATCTTGTGCTCCATCTTCATCGCCTCCATGACGACGAGGGTCTGGCCCGCCTCCACGGCGTCACCGGCGCCGACGAGCACGGCCACCACCCGACCCGGCACCGGAGCCATCGGGCCCCCGCCGGCGGCCGCCGCCCCGGGGACCACGAAACGAGGCACCTCCACCCACTCGGACTGCCCCTCGCTGGAGTTCACCCACGTGCGGTCGGCGAGGATGCGCACGACGGCGCGCGACGTGAGACCGTCGACCTCGAGGGTCATTGCGTCGGTGTGCACGTCGACGGGATCGAGCGCGACCACCCGGACCTCGTGACGGGCCTCCCCCACCCGGACCATGGCCCGGGTGCCCGCCCGGTCGGTCCACCGGTAGCCGACCTCGACCTCACCCCCACCGTGCGCGTAGACCATCACCTGGTCCTGGCTGGGGTTGTTGCGCCACCCGTTGGGAGTGAACCCCCAGCGCCGGTCGCACCGGCGGCGCTGCAGCGATCCGACGAGCACCGCGGCCACCGCATGGGCGGATGGAGCCGGCGGTCCGCTCAGCAGCGGGGCGTGGGCGTCGACGTACGCGGTCGAGGTGAGGCCGGCGAGGAAGTCCTCCTCACCCAGGATCCCGACGAGGTGGTCGCGGTTGGTGACCACCCCGTGGATGACCGCCTCCTGCAGCGCCCGACGCAGCCGACCGGCCGCCTCCCGACGTGTCGGGGCGTGGGCGATGACCTTGGCCAGCATCGGGTCGTAGAAGGTCGAGACGATCGACCCCGACTCCACGCCCTCGTCCCAGCGGACACCAGAAGATCCGTGCGCATACGACTCCAGCGTTCCGAATGCGGGCATGAAGCCGTTGGCCGGGTCCTCGGCGTAGAGACGCACCTCGATGGCATGCCCCGAGCGGGTGATCTGCTCCTGCCCGGGGATCCGGCCTCCCTGGGCCGCCTCGAGCTGCCAGCGAACGAGGTCGGTGCCCGTGACGCACTCGGTGACCGGGTGCTCCACCTGCAGGCGGGTGTTCATCTCCAGGAAGAAGAACTCACCGGGCAGGGCGTCATCGGTGAGGAACTCGACCGTCCCCGCCCCGACGTAGCCGATGGCCCGGGCGAGTCCGACGGCGGCGGCTCCCATGCGGGCGCGCCGGTCCTCGTCGAGCACGGGCGACGGCGCCTCCTCGACGATCTTCTGGTGGCGCCGCTGGATCGAGCACTCCCGTTCGAAGAGGTGCACGACGTTGCCGTGACCGTCGGCGAACACCTGGATCTCGATGTGGCGCGGAGCGGCGAGGTAGCGCTCCACGAAGACGGTCCCGTCGCCGAACGACGAGGCCGCCTCTCGCCGGGCCCCGACCACGGCGTCCTCCAGTGCGTCCGCCGAGCCGACGATGCGCATGCCCTTGCCGCCGCCGCCGGCCGACGCCTTCACCAGCAGCGGGTAGCCGACGCCGGCGGCGACACCGGCCCAGGCGGCCGGATCGTCACCCTCGATCACGGCGCTGGGCAGGGTCGGCACCCCTGCCTCCACGGCCAGTCGCTTGGCCCCGATCTTGCCGCCCATGGCGGAAATGGCGGCGGGTGGCGGCCCCACCCAGGTCAGGCCGGCATCGATGACCGCCTGCGCGAACGCGGCGTTCTCCGACAGGAACCCGTAACCGGGGTGGATGGCGTCCGCGCCGGCCCGACGGGCGGCGTCGAGCAGCTTGGCGACGTCGAGGTAGGACTCCGCCGCCGACGAACCGCCGAGGGCGACCGCCGTGTCGGCCTCACGGACGTGCGGCGAGCGGGCGTCGGGGTCGGAGTACACGGCGATGGTGCGGATTCCCATCTCCCGTGCCGTGCGGAACACCCGACGGGCGATCTCCCCCCGGTTGGCAACCATCAGCGCGCTGATCATCGTGCTCATCTCCCCGCTCCTCACATCCGGAAGACGCCGAACGTCTTCGCTCCCTCGACCGGGCCGCTGTGGACCGCCGAGAGGGCGATCCCGAGCACCGTTCTCGTCTCCCGCGGGTCGATGATCCCGTCGTCCCACAGCGAGCTGGTGGCGTAGATCGCCGTCGACTCGGCCTCGACCTGCTGCTCGAGGGCGACCACGGCGTCGGGGTCGCGGCCCTTCGTGATGATGTTCATCACCCCGGCGAGCTGCTTGGGCCCCATCACGGCGATGCGATGGTTGGGCCAGGTGAAGATGAACCGGGGGTCGTAGGCCTTGCCGCTCATCCCGTAGTTGCCGGCCCCGTAGGAGGCCCCCACCATCAGCGTGAGGTGCGGGACCGCCGAGTTCGACACGGCGTTGATGAGCTTGGCGCCGTCCTTGATGATGCCGCCCTGCTCGTAGCGGGTGCCCACCATGAAGCCGGTGATGTTCTGGATGAACAGGATCGGGGTGTCGATCCGGTTGCACAGCTGGATGAACTGCGAACCCTTCTGGGACTCCTCGGAGAACAGGATCCCGTTGTTGGCCAGGATGCCCACGGGGAAGCCGCAGATCGATGCCCAGCCGGTCACGAGCTGCGTGCCGTAGAGCGGCTTGAACTCCTCGAACCGGGACCCGTCGACGACACGGGCGATGATCTCGCGGGTGTCGAAGGGGACGCGCACGTCGGCGCTCGCCGCGCCCAGCAGCTCCTCGGGGTCGTGGGCGGGCTCGTCGGCCGGCATGGTCGGCCCGGGCCCGAGCTTCCGCCAGTTGAGGTGCCCGACGATCTCCCGGCCGAGGCGCAGGGCGTCGATCTCGTCCACGGCCAGGTAGTCCGACAGGCCGCTGATGCGCGAGTGCATGTCGGCCCCGCCGAGGGTCTCCTCGTCGGCGTCCTCGTCGATGGCCATCTTCACGAGCGGTGGACCACCGAGGAACACCTGGGCGCGCTCCTTGACCATGACCACGTAGTCGCTCATGCCCGGCGTGTAGGCGCCACCGGCGGTGGACGGCCCGAACACCAGCGACACCGTGGGCACGCCCATGGCCGAGAGCTGCGTGAGGTGCTTGAAGCTGGCACCCCCCGGCACGAAGATCTCGGACTGCTTGGGGAGATCGGCCCCGGCCGACTCGGTGAGCGTCACGTACGGCAGGCGGTTCTGCTTGGCGATCTCGAAGCCCCGCAGCGACTTCTTCACCGTGCTCGGGTTCGAGGAGCCGCCCCGCACCGTCATGTCGGTGGCGTTGAGGAAGCACTCGACGCCGTTGATCAGGCCGATGCCCTGCACCATGCCCGCTCCCGGCGGCTCGCCCATTGCGAACCCGGCGAGGGCGTGGAGCTCGAGGAACGCCGTGTCACGGTCGATCAGCAGCTCGATGCGCTCCCGGGGCAGCATCTTGCCCCGCTCCCGGTGACGGGCGATGTAGCGCTCCCCGCCGGCGGTGACGGCCTGCTGCTGCAGGGCCAGCACCTCGTCGAGCATCACCTGCATCGCCGCCCGGTTGGCCTGGAAGTCCGCGGAACGCGGGTCGAGGTGGGTTCCCAGCACTGGCACGGCACGGAACCGTAGACGGAGCGGGGCCCGTCAGTCCGATCGGTGACGGCGCTCCCCGGCTCGTTCCTCGGCCCGTTCCTCGACGCGCTCGAGAGCCTTCTCGATCTCGTCGACGGTGGCGACGTCGGCCAGGGCCAGGCGGATGGACGCCAGTTCGCGGGCCAGGAACTCGGTGTCGGCCTGGGTCCTCGACGCCACCTGGCGGTCCTGCTCGGACTGGCGCCGGTCGCGTTCCTCCTGGCGGTTCTGGGCGAGCAGGATGAGCGGTGCGGCGTACGCGGCCTGCAACGACAGCGCCAGCGTCAGCAGGATGAACGGGAACTCGTCGAAGCGGAGATCGACGGGCATCGCCACGTTCCAGAAGATCCAGACGATCACCACGATCGTCTGGAAGACCAGGAAGCGGGCCGTCCCGATGAACCGGGCGATCGTCTCGGAGAAGCGCCCGAACCGCTCGGGGTCGTAGTGCACCCCGAGGCGGAGGGCACCACCCCGCCGCGGCGTCTCCAGGTCGACCCGGCGCGAGGAGGGGCGCCGCACCCGGCCCTGCTTCAGCCGCTCAGCCACGGCGCCGCCAGTCCTCGGGCAGGAGATGGTCGAGCACGTCGTCGATCGACACCGTCCCGAGCAGGCGGCCGCTCTCGTCGACCACGGGGAGCGCGACGTTGTCGTAGCGGGCCAGCCGCCCGGCGATCTCGAGCACGGGCAGGTCGACGGCGATCGGCTCGGGCCCGTCGTCGAGGCAGGACGCCAGTCGCGTCGAGGGCGGCTCGCGGAGCAGGCGCTGGTAGCCGACCGGGCCCAGGTACCGCCCGGTGGGCGTCTCCAGCGGCGCGTCGCACACGAACACGTGGGCCGCCTCGGCCATGGGCAGGTCGGGATCGCGGATGTGGGCCAGCGCCTCGGCGACCGTCGCGCCGCGGCCGAGGATGACCGGGTACGGGTTCATGAGGCCGCCCGCGCTCTGCGGCGAGTACTGGAGGAGCCGGCGCAGCGGCGCAGCGTCCTCCGGGTCCATGTGGCCGAGGAGCTCCTCCCGTTCATGGGCGGGGAGCTCGGCGAGGAGGTCGGCGGCGTCGTCGGCCTCCATCTCCTCGAGCACGTCGGCGGCACGCTCCACGTCGAGGGTCTCGATGAGCTTGGCGCCCTCCTCGTCGCTCAGCTCCTCGAGCAGCTCGGCGATCTCCTCGTCATCGAGCTGCTCGACCACCGCGCTGCGGTCCCGCTCGCTCATGGCGGCCACGTGCTCGGCCGCGTCGGGCACCTTCATCTCGCGGATCTCCGCCGTCTGGCGGGCCACCTCGCCCCCTTCGAAGAAGGGCAGGATCGGCTGCCACCCGGTGAGGCGGTTGGTCGAGCGGCGCCGCAGGAACCCCGTCGTCGAGAGCGCCACGTTGGCCACCTCCCACGCGCGGGCCTCTCCCGGGGTGAGCCGGATGGCGAGATCGTTGACGACCTCGCGGCCGATGCGGCGGTCGAGCAGACCGCGCTTCACGAGCACCTCGCCGGCGCGCAGCCGGAAGCGCTGGAGGTCGACCGTCCCCGTGATCAGCCGGGCGCCGTTCGTGCCGAGATCGGTCACCTTGTTGGCGTTGACGAAGATCTGGCGTCGGCCCACCTCGGCGACGAACCCGACGACGGGCGGGGGCTGGTCGGGAGCGGGGTGGGCGAGGACGACATCGGCGATCCGTCCGACCGGCGACCCGTCGCTCGCCAGCAGGTGGAGCCCCACCAGGCGGGAGACGAACGCGAGTGCCGATGCCACGACTGGACCCTACCCGCCGACCCGGTCCGCCCGGCGTGGTCCCGCTGCCGCGGGGACCGCGGCCAGCGGGCTCAGGCCCCCGGCTGCTCGGCGGCCTCGGCCAGCCGGCGCAGGGTCTCCTCCATGCCGGCGCGGTTGTGGGCGGCCCGGTCGGTGACCTTGGTGGCCCGGCCGACGAGGAACGCGATGACCGGGTTGCGGTGGTCGGTCCAGGTCTCGGTGACGATGGTCCCCGAGCCCGACGGCTCGAACCGGTAGTGCCAGCGGGCCACGCCCAGCGGCCCGACGGTGACGTCCCAGGCCAGCTCCGAGGGCCGGGTGGCGGTGACGATCTCGGCCGTGGTGGACCACCGCTTCGAGCCCGACGCGTTCGTACCCCGGAAGCGGGCGCCGACCGTGGCTCCCGCGGCGCCACCGACCCACGACCCCCCGGTGTTCTCGGGCGACCACCGGCCCATCCCGGGGAGATCGGCGATCAGGTCCCAGAGCCGCTCGGCGGGAGCGGCGATCGTGCGCTGGACGGAGACGGAGTCGGCCATGGGTGCCATCCTGCCGCGACCGGCCCCCTCCCTGTCGAGGGAACGGGCCGGGGGAACGGGCCGGGGGAACGGGCCGGGCCCCGCTTGGCGGGGGTCGGGGCCCGGACCGTAGGGTCGGAGGCCGTGCAGCAGGAGGCCATCCCCGGTATCGACGCGCCCGCCGTCTCGGCGTGGCTGACCGCCCACATCGCCGGGACCACCGCTCCCTTCACCTTCCGCCTCATCGCCGGGGGCCGCTCGAACCTCACCTACCGGGTGACCGACGCCGGCGGCCGCGACCTCGTGCTCCGCCGTCCGCCGCTGGGCCACGTGCTCGCCACCGCCCACGACATGGGACGCGAGCACCGCATCATCAGCGCCCTGCAGGGGTCCCGGGTACCGGTCGCCCCCGCGCTGGGGTTCTGCGACGACGCCACCGTCAACGGTGCGCCCTTCTACGTCATGGGCTACGTCGAGGGCCTCGTGCCCGATTCGGTGGCCGCCGGCCTCACCCTCCCCGAGGAGGCCCGCACCCGGGCCGCCCACGACCTCATCGACGTGCTCGTCAACCTGCACCACACCGATCCCGACGCCGTCGGCCTCGGCACCCTCGGGCGCAAGGAGGGGTACCTCGAGCGCCAGATCAAGCGCTGGTCGACCCAGTGGGAGAGCTCCAAGACCCGCGAGCTCCCGATCATGGACGAGGTCATCGGGCTGCTCGACCGCCACCGTCCGCCGCAGGTCCACACCGGGATCGTCCACGGCGACTACCGGCTCGGGAACTGCCTCGTGGACCGCACCACCGGGGCGCTGCGGGCGGTCCTCGACTGGGAGCTGTGCACCCTCGGCGACACCCTGTGCGAGATCGGGTACCTCCTCGTGTACTGGAGCGACCCCACGCCGACGGGCACCCCGACGCGGGCCGAGAACGATCCCTCGGGCACGCCCGGCTTCCCGACCCGCGCCGAGATGGTCGAGCGCTACGCCGAGAAGACGGGCCGGGACCTGTCCCAGATCGCCTACTACGAGGCCTTCGCCTCCTGGCGCCTGGCCTGCATCGGCGAGGGTGTGCTGGCCCGCTACCGCGCCGGGGTGATGGGCGACGCCGGCGGCTACGACACCCGCCACGCCGCCGACCGGGTCACCGCCGGGGTCGAGCGCAGCCTCAACCTGCTGCGCACGCTCTGACCGGCCCGGGTCCGCGCCCCACCCCCCGCCGCGCCCCGACCCCCGCCGCGTCCCGGCCCGACCCGGGGCGAGGGTTCAAGCAGCCCGGCTGAACGGCCGATCACTGACCCGTGAGCATCGCCGTCACCGCCCCGGCCCGAAGGGCGCGCGTCCGCATCGGCGGGCCCGTGCTCGACGGCATCGGCCTCGGCCTGACCTTCGTGGTGTTCGCCTGGTTCGTGGCCCGCGGCATGTGGCGGCCCCCGAACACCTACGACGAGGGCATCCTGCTCAGCAACGCCGAGGCCGTCCGCCACGGCGTCGCCCTCTACCGCGACCGCTACAGCAACTACCCGCCCGGCATCTTCTGGACCGTTGCCGCCGCGTTCAGCGTCACCGGCCCCTCCTACCTGGCGGTCCGGGCGCTCGGTGTCGGTGTGCACGTCTGGCTCGCCCTGCTCGCCGGGCGGCTCGGCGGCCGCCTCGTGCACCGCCGCTTCTCGTGGCTGGCCTGCGGGCTCAACGCCGTCTGGCTGATGCGGCTGCTGGCCATCCCCTTCGCCTGGCTCGTCGCGCTCGCCCTGCTGCTCACCGCCGTCGACGCCGCCACGTCCGCGCCTGCGGGCCGGCCCTGGTCGACCCGCCGGACGATGGCGATCGGTGCACTCGTCGGAGCCGTCGGCGTCTACCGGCACGACCTGTTCGCCTATACCGTATGCGCGCTGATTATTGTTGTGATCGTCGACACGATCCGCCTCCGGTCGCTCCCCTCGGCACCCGCGCGCCGGACCTTCCTCGTGGCCGCCGCAGCAGCGAGCGTGGTCCTCGCCGCCGTCTGGGTACCCACGCTGCTGCGGGCCGGGTTGTCCCCGGTGCTCGGAGACCTCTGGCTCGACCAGACCCGGCGGGTCCTGCCCCATCGCCGCATCCCGTTCTCGATGCCCCTCGTGCTCAACGGTCCCGGTGGCATCGGCCTCCCCGCACCGCTGGCCGACAGCTGGCCGGGCGGGATGCTGCTCGCCGCCCTCGCCCCCTTCGCCGCATGGGCGCTGTGGCGCCGAACCCGGTCTCCACTCCCGTGGATGCTCGGCGCCGTCTCGGTGGCCACGCTGCCGCAGCTCCTGCAGCGGGCCGACGGCACCCACGCGCTCTACACCGTCACCCCCGGGCTGGTGCTGGTCGGCGCCCTGGCCGAGCACTGGTGCCGACGCGCGCACACCGACCGGCGCCCCATCGGTGCCGCGATGGTCAGCGCGCTGATCATCCCGACGTGGTCCGCGCACCTCGCCTTCGCCGTCCCCGCCCCCTACGACGGTGGAACCCGCATCAGCGGCCGATTCGGAGGCACCGTCGAGCTCGAACCGGCCCGTCACCGCGCCCGGCAGGAGGTCGTCGACTGGATCCGGTCGACCGTGCCGCCCGGGCGCCCCTTCTGGTCCGGGTGCTCCGACCACCTCCAGTCGTCGGCCAACGAGCTCGACCTGTACTTCCTGGCCGGACGTCCGGGCCCCACCAAGTGGCTCCAGTTCGACCCCGGCCTGCAGGACTCCCCGGAGATCCAGCGCCGGATCATCGCCGACTTCGAGCGCACCCGACCGCCCGCCGCCGTGCTCGCTGACTGCGAGCGCACCGACGTCGGCCACGGTGGCCGCAGCCCGCTCCTCGACCGCTACCTCGAACGCACCTACCGCGTCGAGCGGACCCTGCCGGGCTACCGGCTCCTCGTCCGCCGCTGACCGCCGGCCAGCGCCCGCTGCAGCATCGGGCCGAGGTCGCCGCGACCCGTCACCTCCACCCGGTCGAGGCCGAGCCACGCCGCCATCAGGCGCAACTCGTCGATCAGCGCGCCGACGACCTCGGGCGTGTCCGAGCCGGGCTCGTGCCACGCCGCCTGGACGACGAGGGCGCCCCGGACCCGGTCGGCCTTGAGATCCACCCGGCCCACCAGGCGGTCGCCGAGGAGGAACGGGAGCACGTAGTAGCCGTGGACCCGCCGGGCCTGGGGGACGTAGATCTCGATCCGGTACCGGAAGCCGAAGATCCGCTCGGCCCGGGACCGCTCCCACACCACGGGGTCGAACGGTGACAACAGCGCCCGGGCGTCCACCCGGCGGGGAATCCGGGCCCCCGGATCGAGGTACGCGGGCTCGTCCCATCCCTCCACCCGGGCCGCCAGCAGCAGCCCGTCCTCGACGAGGTCGCCGAGCAGCGGCCGGCACTCGGGCAGCGACAGGCGGAAGTAGTCGGCCAGGTCACGCGCCGTCCCCACGCCGTGGTGCCGGGCGGCCCGGACCAGGAGGTGGCGGTGGGCCTCGGCCCGGTCCGGGGTGGGGAGCGCGAGCACCGCGGCCGGAAGCACCCGCTCGGGCAGGTCGTAGAGGCGGGCGAAGTCCGAGGCCCGGCGGCGGGGGGTCAGGCGACCCGACCAGAAGAGCCACTCGAGAGCCAGCTTGGTGGGGTCCCAGTTCCACCAGGTACCCGGAGGGCGGGTCCGGGTGCGAAGGTCGCCGGCGGCGACCGGGCCGCGTTCGGCGACGGCCTCCATCACCTCCTCGACCAGCCCCGGCCGCTCCTGCTGCAGCCGCACGACGCCCCGCCAGGCGTGCTCCTCCGCCCCGTGCATGCGCCAGCGCAGCAGCGGGTGGAGCGAGACGGGGAGATGGGAGGCCTCGTGGGCCCAGTACTCGAAGAGCTCGGCGTCGTCGGTCATGGCGCCGAGCACGGAGCGGTCGTGGGGCCCCAGGCGGGCGAACAGCGGGAGCTCCTGGGACCGCACGAGCACGTTGACGGAGTCGATCTGGATCAGGCCGACGTCGCCGAGGAGGCGCCGGACGTGGCGGCGGTCCACCCGACCCGACGGGCGGGGACGGGCGAATCCCTGGGCGGCGAGGGCCAGGCGCCGCGCCGACGCCGCCGACAGGGTCTCCGCCCTGCTCGACGGCGCCACCGCCCTGCTCGACGGCGCCACCGCCCTGCTCGACGGCGCCACCGCCCTGCTCGACGGCGCTCCGGGTGCTCCGCCCCGGGGCCGTCGGTGGGCTGACGTGTGCACCGGCTCTGGCTACCACGCCGGGGCCCGCCACTAGCGTCGGACCCGATGCAGCCGCAGGCCACCTCCCCGACCGACGCGCCACCGCCCGGGTGGGGCGAGTTCGACGCCGACACCGCGGTCGCCCTCATCACCGGCGGGGCCGACGGCCTCACCAGCCCCGACGGTGCACGCTTCCGGGCCGAGCTCACGCCCCGCTGGAACATCGGCGACAAGCCCAACGGGGGCTACGTCCTGGCCGTGATCGTCCGCGCCGTCCAGCAGGCGCTGGGCGCGGCCACCGGTGGCGCCCACCCCGACCCCCTCCCCGTCACCGGCCACTACCTCCGGCCGGCGGAGCCGGGCCCGGCGGAGATTTGCGTCGACATCGCCCGGGTCGGCCGGCAGCTGGCCACGGCCTCGGCGACCTTCGCCCAGGGCGGGCGCGAGCGGGTCCGGGCCCTGGCCACCTTCGGCGATCTCGGGGCCATGGCCGCCCGCACCGCCCCGGAGGACGTGACCCTCTCCCCACCGGACCTTCCCCCCGTCGACCAGTGCCACGGGCGCCCACCGTCCGGCGATCCCGGCGTCCCGGGCCTGCACCAGCGTCTCGTCAACCGCCTCCACCCCGACACCGGGTGGGTCACCGGGCGGCCCTCGGGGCGGGCCGAGGTCCGTGGCTGGCTCGGCTTCATCGACGGCCGCCCACCCGACGTGCTGTCGCTCCCGCTCTTCGCCGACGCCATGCCCCCCGCCGTGTTCGAGGTGGTGGACGAACCGGGCTGGGTCCCCACCGTCGAGCTGACCGTGCACGTGCGGGGCCGCCCCGCCCCCGGGCTGCTGCGCACCCGCTTCCGTACCCGCAACCTGCGCCACGGTCTGCTCGAGGAGGACGGCGAGATCTGGGACTCCGAGGGGCGCCTGGTCGCCCAGTCCCGCCAGCTCGGGATGCTGCTGCTGCCGTGACCCCCCGGGCCCGCCGCCACGTCGTCGTGGGTGCCGGCACATCGGGATGCGTGGTCGCCGCCCGACTGGCGCAGCTGGCCGCCGAGGTGACCGGCCCGGCCCGTCCCGAGGTGGTGCTGATCGAGGCCGGACCCGACCTGCGCCCCGGCCAGGAACCCGCCATCGACGGGCCCGATCCCCTCGCTCCGTCCGGGCTGGCGTCGCGCTGGTGGGCCGGTCCCACCGGTCCCACCGGTCCCAACGGTCCCGACGGGCCGGCGCCGCGGACCCTGCTGCGGGGGCGGACGGTCGGGGGGTCCTCGGCCGTGAACGGGACGGTGCTGGCGATGGTCCCGAAGTCCGACCACGACCGCTGGGTCGCCGCCGGCGCCGTCGGGTGGTCGTGGGAGGCCTGCGCCCCCGCCCGAGCCCGTGTCCTGGCCACCGTGCCGCGGACCCGCATTCCCCGGTCGGGCTGGGGCCCGCTGCCCGTCGCCGTGTCCGATGCCCTGCTTGACGCCGGCGTGCCCTGGCGCTCCTCGCTCGACCCCGACCGTCCCGGCGTCGGCTCGGCCACCCTCGCCCGCGACCCCGTCTCCGGTCGTCGATGGACCGCGGCCGAGCGGTTGGAGCCGGTGCGCGGCTCACTCACGCTGCTGACCGGGACCGAGGTCGTCGATCTCCTCCTCGACGATCGGGCGGTCGCCGTGCGCGGCGTGCGCACGGCCGATGGCGCCGAGATCGAGGCCGACACCGTCACCCTGTGCGCCGGAGCGATCGGGTCCCCGGCGCTGCTGCTGCGGGCCGGACTGGCGGACCGGTTCGGCACCCCCGGCATCGGCGAGGGGCTGCAGGACCACCCGTCGCTCGTGGTCACCCTCCCCGGCCTGGCCGGCGGCCCCGTGATCTGCTCGCGATGGCAGGCCCCGGGTGTCCAGGTCATGCCCGTGGCCCCCGATGCGCTGCTGGTGGCGCTGATGCGCCCCCGGTCGAGCGGGCACCTCCGGCTCGCTCCCGGGTCCCGCACCGGCCCACCGACCGGCCCACCGACCGGCCCACCGACCGGCCCGGCGCTGCTCGCCGACCCGGGTCTGTTCACCGCGCCCGAGGACGTCCGGGCCATGGCCGCGCTGCTCGGCTCCGTGCTCGGGCTGCTGTCGGGCCGTCGGCTGGCCCCCTGGTCCGAGACGGCGACCGTGGGTGATCCCGGGCTCAGCCTCCCCGCCGTGCGCTCCCTCGTGAACGACCCCGATGCGCTCGCAGCGGACGAGCTCCTGGACGCCCGCCACCCGCTCGGGGACTGGCTCCGTGCCCAGACCGGCCGCTACAGCCATGCCACGGGCGGATGTCGCATCGGAACGACCGTCGACACCGCCGGCCGGGTGCGCACCGGACCGGTATCGGGGCCGGTCACCGGGCTCCGGGTGGCCGACCTGTCGATCCTGCCCGACGTGCCGACGTCCAACCCCATGTTC
>JBIKWW010000195.1:0-6659 GCA_044356125.1 Acidimicrobiia bacterium | reverse complement strand
GCTGGTTCGGTTCCCCGGCCAGCCGGTTTGCGCCGGGCCCGGGGCAGCCGATCCGATGACGCCGTGAGCGACTCGTCCGTCCAGGGCACCTGCCATCCCGACTTCGCCACGGTGGGCGAGGAGTTCCGGCGCAACTTCGCCGAGCGCGGCGAGGTCGGTGCGTCGGTGTGCATCACGCTGGGGGGCGAGCGGGTCGTCGACCTGTGGGGCGGCCGGGTCGAGGCGGCGGCCGAGGCGGCACCCTGGACGCCCGACACGCTGGTGGTCGTGCACTCCTGCACGAAGGGGATGGTGGCGATGTGCGCGCACCTCCTGATCGACCGGGGTCTGCTCGACCCCGACGCGCCGGTCGGGGAGATCTGGCCCGAGTGGGCCGCCGGGGCCGGAGGGGCCAAGGCGCGAACGACCGTGCGCATGATGCTCAGCCACCAGGCCGGGGTTCCGGCGTTGCGCCAGCGGCTGCCCGACGGGGCCTGCTACGACTGGGACGCGATGTGCGACCGTCTGGCCGCCGAAGCCCCGTTCTGGGAGCCGGGCACGCGCAACGGGTACCACATGCTCACCTTCGGCTGGGTCGCCGGCGAGCTGGTCCG
Organism: Acidimicrobiia bacterium; assembly: GCA_044356125.1. Taxonomy (GTDB): domain Bacteria; phylum Actinomycetota; class Acidimicrobiia; order Acidimicrobiales; family JANYDT01; genus JBIKWW01. The sequence continues at coordinate 6,066 of JBIKWW010000195.1, read as the reverse complement.
CCGGCTGGGAGGCCGCTCGCTCGGGCGCTTCCTGGCCGAGGAGATCGCCGGGCCCACCGGCGCCGACGTGTGGCTCGGGCTGCCCGAGTCCGAGGAGGCCAGGGTGGTGCCGCTCATCCCCAACATCCCGACCAGGGACCAGGCGACGGCCTTCACCGAGGCGGTCCGGGGCAACCGTCAGGGCGTGGAGGCCCTGGCCCTGCTCAACACGGGCGGGTTCAACCCCAACCGACGGGAGGGTCGGGCCGCCGAGATCGGGGGCGGCGGGGGGCTGGCCACCGCACGGGGGCTGGCGGCCCTGTACGCCCCTGCAGCGCAGGGCGGGGGGTCGCTGTTCTCGCCGGAGGCCGTCGACCGCATGGCGACCTGTGAGGTGGCGACCGAGCGCGACGCCGTGCTGTGCCTCCCCACCCGGTTCTCCATGGGCTTCATGCTCTCCATGGACAACCGGGGCCGCAGGTTCCGCAACACGAACTCCGCCGTGATCGGCCCCCACGCCTTCGGCCACGTCGGCGCCGGCGGGTCCATCGGATTCGCCGACCCCCACTCGGGCCTGTCGTTCGGGTACACGATGAACCGGATGGGCCCGGGCATCCTGCTCAACGAGCGCGGGCAGTCCCTCGTCGACGCCGCCTACGCCTCGCTCGCCCGCTCCTAGCCCCGGCCGCGTCGCGCCCGCCGGTCCTGCTTCCGCGGAATCAGGGGGGGCCGGTTCCTGTCAGACCCGGTCGTCATGATGATCGCCATGGGAACGGCACATGGCGGGAACGGCCCGGAAGGCACCGGCGGCACCGGCCCGGAAGGCACCGGCCCGGAAGGCACCGGCGGCACCGGCCCGGAAGGCACCGGCCTGGAAGGCACCGGCCCGGAAGGCACCGGCCTGGAAGGCACCGGCCCGGGCGACCTTCGCCTCATGGCCACCGAGCGGCTCGAGGCGGAGATCACGACGTTGGCGGCGCATCTGGCGGCGGCGATGTGTCGGTGGCTGCTGATGGTGGCCGAGTACGAGCGTCGCCGTGCGTTCATGGCGTGGGAGTGCGTGAGCATGGAGCACTGGCTCTCGATCCACGCAGGCATCGCGGCGTCGACGGCGAGGGCGCACCTGGCGGTGGCCCGGGAGCTGGGTGGGCTCCCGGTGACCACGAAGGCATTCGCCGAGGGGCGCCTCTCCTACTCGAAGGTGCGGGCGCTGTGCCGCGTGGCGACGGCCGACAACGAGCACGAGTGGGTGGAGTTGGCGCAGCAGGCCACCGCCTCCCAGCTCGAGCGGCTGACCGGCGATGTGCGGCGGGTCGCAGCCGCCTCCGAGGAGGGTCGGGCTGCGGCCCAGCATGACGAGCGTTCCTTCTCCTGGGAGTGGACCGACGGCGGGATGCTGCAGGTGCGGGGCTTGCTGCCACCCGAGACGGGCGCCGTGCTCGTGCGCCTGCTCCTCGAGACGACGACGGCGTTGCAGGCCGACGAGCGGACCGGGACCGAACGGACCGGGACCGAGCGGACCGGGACCGAACGGACCGGGCCCGGCCCCACCGGCGTGCAGCGCCACGCCGACGCCCTCGGGCTGGTGCTGCGTCGCATCGGGTCGCTCGGGTCGCTCGGGTCGCTCGGGTCGCTCGATGAACGGGGCGAGGCGCGCCCCCTGCTCGTCGTGCACCGTGAACGCGACGGAGCCTGTCGCATCGAGCACGGTCCGCCCGTACCGACCGAGGTGGCCGACGAACTGGCCTGCGATTGCGACGTCCAGACGGCCACGCACTCCGAGGCCGGCATCGGCTTCGATCGCCGTCGCCGTTTCCCGGCAGCGGCCCTGCGCCGCCACGTGCTCCGCCGGGACGGCGGATGCGTGTTCCCCGGCTGCGGTCGGCGCCTCGGGGTGGCGACCCACCACATCCGTGAGTACCACGCACACGGGGGCGAGACCACCAGGGAGAACCTGATCGTGCTGTGCGCCGTGCACCACGGCGCGATCCACCGGCGCGGCTGGGCCGTCTCGGGCTCCGCCGAGGACGGCAGCCTCCGCTTCACCGATCCGTCGGGCCGTCCCGTCTCCGGCGGGCCGCGGGTGACCGGCAGCCCGCAGGCCCTCGTGTCGGCCAACCTCCGCCACGGCATCCGGCCCGATCACCGCAGTGCACGAGCCCGCGCCATGGGCGAGCGGTACGACCACGCGCACGCCGTCTGGGTCCTGGCCAACTCGCTCGGAGGTCGCCCCCGAGCGAGATCCTCGCCCGCTTCCGCGGAAGCAGGGCAAGGGCCGGCCTGCTGATCGGGCCCGCCCGCCGCCTCGGCTCAGGTACCGGCCAGGCCCACCTGATCGAGCACGAAGGCGAGCACGAACGCCTCGTCGCGCCAGGCGCCGTAGCGGCCCGACGGACCGGCGTGCCCGGCCCCCATCTCCGTCTTCAGCAGGAACGGGCCGCCGGTCGCCCGAGACCGTAAGCGCGCATGCCACTTGGCCGGCTCCCAGAAGCCCACGCGAGGGTCGTTGATCCCTCCGGTGATCAGCATCGCCGGATACGCCGTCCCTTCCCGCACGTTCTCGTAGGGGGCGTAGGACTTCAGCAGCGCGTACACCGCCGGATCCTGTGGGTTGCCCCACTCGTCCCATTCGTAGGCGGTGAGCGGGAGCGTGTCATCGAGCATCGTGGAGAGCACGTCGACGAAGGGGACCTCGGCGACGATGGCGCGGAACAGCTCCGGGGCCAGGTTGGCCACCGCCCCCATGAGCAGGCCTCCGGCGCTGCCACCCCGGGCGACGATGCGGGCGGGGTCGGCATGTCCGGTCTCGACGACCCGCCGGGCGCAGGCGATGAAGTCGGTGAACGAGTTGGGCTTGTGCGCCAGCTTGCCGTCGAGGTACCAGCGGCGGCCCCGCTCACCGCCGCCGCGCACGTGGGCGATGGCGAACACCATGCCCCGGTCGAGCAGCGAGAGGCGGAACGCCGAGAACACCGGGTCCATCGACGCCTCGTAGGAGCCGTACCCGTAGAGCAGCAGGGGAGCGGTGCCGTCGACGGGCGTGTCGCGGCGGCGGATCAGGCTGATCGGCACCTGCTCGCCGTCGTCGGCCGTGGCCCAGATCCGCTCGGCCACGTAGCGGTCGGGATCGAAGTCGCCGAGCACGGGCTGACGCTTGAGCAGGTGCCGTTCGCCGGTCAGCAGGTCCTCCTCGTAGACCGTCGTGGGCGTCGTCATGGACGTCACCGTGAAGCGCAGCACGTGGGAGTCGAACTCCGGGTTCCCATTGGGGAACGCCGAGCTGACGTCGTCGGGCATGCTCAGCGCGCGTACCTTCTCGGGGTCGATCGACCCGTCCGGCCCGAGCTCGGCGATGCGCACCCCGACGACGGCGTTCTCCCGTTCGACGAGCACGAGGTGCCCCCGGAAGGCGTCGGCGCCGTCGAACTTGACGGGATAGGGCTCGTCGGTGGCCGGGTGCAGCCCCGTGTCGGTCCAGTTCGCCCGGGAGGGATCTCCGACCGGGGCGGTCATCAGCCGGAAGCCCTCGCGGCCGTCGTTGGTGGTCACGAGGAAGCGTTCGGTCCCGTCCGCGCCCCGGTGGTGGTCGATGCCGTACTCGATGCCGTGGCGGCGCGGCTCGACGAGGGCGAACCGGGCGGCGGCTCCCGCCGCGCCGTTGGCTGCCGCCGCCGGCAGCACGTGGCACTCGCTGGTGACCGCTCCGCCGACGCTGAGCACCAGCCACTCCTCCGAGCTCGACAACCCGACGCCGACGAAGAACTGCTCGTCGGGCTCCTCGAACACGAGCGTGTCAGCGGCGGGGTCGGTGCCGAGCACGTGGTGCCAGACCTGGTGGGGGCGCTGCACGTCGTCGAGGGTCAGGTAGTAGCAGGCGGTCGAGTCGGCCGACCAGGCCACGCCCGGCGAGGTGCCCTCGATGCGCTCGTCGAGGTCGGCGCCGGTGCGCAGGTCACGGAAGCGCAGCACGTACTCCTCGGAGCCGTCGGTGTCGGTGCTCCAGGCCAGCCAGTCGTGGTCGGGCGAGACCTCCGAGCTGCCCAGGGCGAAGTACTCGTGCCCCTCGGCCAGCACGTTCTCGTCGATGAGGACCTGCTCGGCCGCCTCGTCGTCGGGGGTCGCCCGGGGCCGGCGCACGTGGATGGCGTACTGGAGGCCCTCCACCGTGCGGGTCAGGTAGGCCCACGGGCCCTTGCTGGCCGGCAGGGACAGGTCGGTCTCCTGCACCCGGGACCGGATCTCGGCGAAGAGCTGCTCCCGCAGCGGGGCCAGGTGGGCGAGCTGCGCCTCGGTCCAGGCGTTCTCGGCCTCGAGGTGGGCGACGACGGCGGGGTCGTCCTTGTCGCGCATCCAGCCGTGCTCGTCGACCCGGGTGTCGCCGTGGACGGTGGTCTCGACGGGCACCGAGCGGGCGATGGGGGGCGAGGTGGGCGTGCCGGTCACCCGGCGACGATACGTTGAACGCATGGCCCTCTACGCCCTCGGCGACCTCGTCCCGCGCATCCACCCCGAGGCCTTCATCCACCCCGACTGCACGATCATCGGCGACGTCGAGATCGGTCGGGGCAGCTCGGTGTGGCCCCAGGCCGTGCTGCGGGCCGACAACGGGCGCATCATCATCGGTGAGGACTCCAGCGTGCAGGACGGGTCGGTGCTGCACACCACGCCGTTCCAGGCGACGACGGTCGGGGATCGGTGCGTGATCGGCCACATCGTGCACCTTGAGGCATGCGTCGTGGAGGACGACGCCCTCGTGGGCAACGGGGCCGTCGTGCTGCACCGGGCCCGGATCTCGCGGTTCTCGCTCGTGGGCTCCAACGCCGTCGTCCCCAACGACATGGTCGTGCCGTCCTACGCCATGGCCCTCGGGGTGCCCGCCAAGATCCGGGAGGGTGTCGTGAAGCCGGAGATGATCAGCGAGGGTGCCCGGAGCTACGTGGCCAACGCCAGGCGGTTCCGGGCCGAGCTGCGCCGGATCGACTGACCCGGCCCCGGCCCGGCCCCGGCCCCGGCCCGACCCGAGGAGACGGGTCGGGTGCGTCAGGTGACGATCAGGCCGACCGTCACCGCTGCGCTGAGGGAGCCGGACTGCGCCCGCAGCGTCAGCGTGGCGGCGACGGGCAGCGCCGTCGACGGCGCCGTCAGCGTCACGCGCACCACGTTGGGTGTGCCGGTCGGCTCCAGTGACGCCATCACCGGCGTCGGCAGGCCCGACACGTCGATGGTGAGGTTCCCGGTGAACCCGCCCCGGGGGGTGATCGTCAGCAGCAGCTGGGCGCTGGTGCCACGGGGCACGGTCACCGAGCCGGCGCTGGCGGCGATGCCGTAGCTCACCGGGTCGCCCGGGACGGCAGCCACGGGCGTGACCGGGAAGACGAGCGTGGTGTTGCCGGGGGTGAGGGTGACGACCACGGTGGCCGTGACCCGGGCCGAGGCCAGGGGTGTCGAGCCGACGATGGTGAAGGAGTAGAAGCCGGGGACGACGGTCGATGCGACGGTGGCGAGCAGCGGCGTGCGGCCGATCACCGGGTTCTGGCCGACGGACAGGCTGATCCCGGCGGGGAGGCCCTCGGCGCTCAGGGTCACCGGGCCGGGGCCGTTGGTGACGGTGGCCTCCAGCTCCCCGAAGCGTCCGGTGGTTCCCGGGGCGAGCGCGCCACCCGAGGCGATCGTCAGGTTGACGCGCTCGTCGCCGACCACCCGGAGCTGCAGGGCGGTCTCCCGCACGACGTCACCGGCCCGGCCGGAGATGCGCAGGGTCGACTCGCCGAGCGGCGTGCCCGGAGCGAGCAGGACGTGCAGGTCCGAGGTCTGGTCCGGGGTCGGGTTGTTGGGCAGGAACCCCACCGAGGCGCCGGCGGGCTGCCCGTCCAGGGTCAGTGCCACGGGCCCGGTCCAGCTGTTGCGCCGGACGATGGAGACCCGCACGACCACCCGCTCGCCCGGACGGGCGATCCGGGAGACGGTCTCGGTGGCGATGGTGAAGTCGGGCCGCACGGCGGTCGTCGGGGGGCTCGTCGGGGGGCTCGTCGGGGGCACGGTCTGGGGAGGCGGGGGCCCGGTCGGGGGGCTCGTCGGGGGGCTCGT
>JBIKWW010000194.1:0-6667 GCA_044356125.1 Acidimicrobiia bacterium | reverse complement strand
CCGTGGATGGCAGCGGAGGCTGCAGCGCCGTCCCTGGCCGACCGTCGGACGGTCGTCCGCCAAGCGGTGGGTACCGCCGACGACACCCTCGACCTGAGCCGAGCGTTCCACGACCGCATGACCGGTCTCGGCATCGAGCACGAGTACCGGGAGATCCCCGGTGTCGGACACGACGCCACGGCGCTGCTCAACGGCCTGGCCGCCGCCAACGGCGCCTTCTACCGGCGGGCGCTCGCCCGGCCGTGACCGGCCCGGCCGACGCGCCCTCGAGGTCCCTCGGGACCCCGGGCGGTGGCGGGGTGCGAGCAGACCGTCAGCGGGGCACGAGCAGCCCGACACCGACACCGAGCGTCGACAGCCCGAGCACCACGGCTCCGATGGGCACCAGCCTCATCAAGGGGGTGGTCGGTCCGCCGGCCCGGCGCGGGGCGCCCCCGAAGAAGCCCCCGGACACGAGCAGCGGTGAGGCGAAGAGACCGATCCTCAGCACCCACACGAGGCCCTCCCCGAAGCGGGACTGGTCCAGTGCGAGCTGGCCGAGGATGTTGAGCAGCACCAGGACGCCGGCGTGGGCGTGACCGGCCCGGAAGTACGCCTTCTGCTCCTCGGTGATGTTCTCCAGGCCGGTCTGGCGGCGCAGGATCGACAGCAGGAACGTGCCACCGAAGGCGATGGTGGGGATGGAGATGAAGGCGATGGCGATCATCCAGCGGGCCTGATCGGACATGGGGGTTACCTCGTGTGGGTGTGGGGGACGGGTTGTTCAGAGGGCCGGGTGCTCAGCGGGAGTCGGCGACCCAGTTGCCGTGGAACCCGAAGGGAACCCGCTGGGGGAGCTTCACCCGGGCCACGTAGCCGCGGGCCAGGTCCCGGGCATCGAGCACGGCGAACTCCGCCGAGCCGTCACCTCCGTCGTGGACGAACATGACGAGCCAGCCGTCGTCCTCCTCGGTGCCGCCCGGTCGGGCGACGAACACTGGTTCCCCGGCGGCCCGCATCGGTCCGTGGTCGAACACCTGGCGGTTGCCGGTGACGAGGTCGTGCTTCACGGTTGGCCAGTGCATGGTCGTCGGCTCGGGCTGGGCGCAGTACCCGTAACGGTACGGCCGTCCGGTCATCGACCCGCGATGGCGGGGGAACTCGTTGGCGCGCTCGTCGATGACCGTCACGCTCGACGTGCGGCGCTGCGGGTCGATGCTCCAGCGCTCGAGGCGCGAGAGCGAGTCCCCGAAGGGCCCGAGGAGGTCGTCGCGCATCATGCGGTCGTAGAAGCAGACGTCGAGCACGACACCGCCCTCGGGCGTGTCGTAGGCGTTCATGGGGTGGAACACGTACCCGACCGGGACGTCCACCCAGACGATGTCGGCGGCCGTTCCCTCCCGGGGCAGCAGCCCGACGCGGTTGCCGTAGTCGTCGTTCCAGCGGAACGGGAACCGGCCGGCGAACGCCATGTCGAGATCGACGAGCACGGGTTGGTCGTAGACGACGACGTACCGCTCGGTGAGCGACATGTCGTGGAGCATCGTCATGCCCGGCAGGGGGATGTCGACGGTCCGGTTCACCCGCCCGTCGGCACCCACCCGCACGTACTGGGCATGGTCGAGCCACTCGGCCCAGGCGTAGGTCATGGCGTGGAGCTCACCGGAGGCCGGGTCGAGCTTGGGGTGGGCCGAGAATGCGCCCGGCAGCGTTCCGGAGAAGTCGTTGCGGCCGATCGTCTCGAGCTCGTAGGTGAGCTCGACCGGGCATCCGCCCGCCTCGACCATCGCCCAGGTCTTCCCGGCGAAACCGCCCACGTTGGTGTTGGGGCCGCCGTCACTGCCGTTCCAGTTGCGCCCAGGGATGTCGGGGCGGCCACGGGCGGCGCTCAGGCGGGAGGAGCCGACGTAGCGGTTGCGGTACCACTCGGCCCGGCCCTCGCGGAGACGGATCCCGTGGACCATGCCGTCGCCCACGAACCAGTGATGGGTGGCCGGGTCCACCGCACCGAACGGGTTGGGCCCGTTGCGCAGGTACCGGCCGTTGAGCTCGCTCGGCAGCTCGCCGATCACGGGCAGGTCGAAGGCGGTGACCTCCTCGGGAACCGGTGCGTAGTTGCCGGAGAGGTGGATGTTTTCGGGGGTGGTCGGTGCGATGTCGGTCACGATGACACCGTCTAGTTCATTGTCATAGACGTTGTCAATCTCCGCCTCGCTATCCTGACGCCGTGGCTGCGTCCCCGCTGCGAGCGACCGTTCTGCGAGCCGCCGTCGACTACATCGCCGAGCACGGCCCCGACGGTCTCTCCTTCCGCCAGGTGGCCGCCGCCGCCGGCGTGAGCCATCAGGCGCCCTACCACCACTTCGCCGACCGCAAAGGGATCTTCCAGGCCATCGCCATCGAGGGCTTCACCATGTTCTCCGCAGCACTCCGGGAAGCAGCCGACGCCGCCGTCGGCGCCGCGGAACCTGGCTCGACCGGGGCCTCGAGCGGGGAACCCGACGATCCTGTCGAGCGTGATCCGGCCGTGGCCATGCTCGACCGGTACGTCGAGTTCGCCACGCAGCATCGGGGGCATTTCCGGGTGATGTTCCGTCCCGACCTCAACGGCCTCACCGAGTCCATCGAGCTGCTGACCACGGCGGACACGGCGTTCGAGGTCCTGGCCGGCCATGTCGAGCGCATGCTCGGCCCCGACGTGGCCCCGGAGGACGTTCGCGCCCGGTTGATCGCCATGTGGGCGCTGGCCCACGGCCTCGCCGTGCTGCTGATCGACGGACCCCTCGAGGCCAAGCTCGGGCCGGTGACGGACCGGCGGGCCATGGTCCGTGCCGTGGCTGCCCAGTCTGACTGAACCGGTGACGTCGAAACCGGCGAGGCCCGCCACCGCGACCGGGGACCGGACGGCCCACTTTCCCGCCATCGAGGCCCGCTCGGGCCGTTCCGTGGGCCACTGGCTGGCCGAGCTCGCCGCCCTCGGGGATGTGGGGTACGACGGGCAGGTCGCCTTCCTCCGTGAGGGCCACGGGTTCAGCCGGACGCACGCCAACGCGCTCGTCATGTATGCCCGGGGTTCCGCGACCTCCAAGCGCTACGACACGCCCGAAGCCTTCTTCGCCGCGCTGGACGAACCCAAGCGCGCCACGGCCCGGGCGATCTTCGCCGCCATTTCGGGTGTGTTCCCCGACCTCGAGCTGGTCATCGCCTGGAACCAGCCCATGCTGCGGCGGGGAAAGGACTACGTGTTCGGCCTGTCGGCCGCCCGGAACCACCTCACGCTCGCCGCCATGGGTTCCGGCGCGATCGAAGCCCTCGAACACCGGCTGGGCGGCCTCGAGACGAACAAGAAGACGATCCGGGTCCCCGTCGACTGGGTGGTCGACGGGGATTTGCTGGTCGAACTGGTCCGCCTGAGGCTGTCCGAGATCCCCGGGCCCGGCCGCCGCTGAGCGGTTCGGTCGCCGGGCGGTTCGGTCGCTGAGCGGTTCGGTCGCCGGGCGGTTCGGTCGCTGAGCGGTTCGGTCGCCGGGCGGTTCGGTCGCTGAGCGGTTCGGTCGCCGGGCGGTTCGGTCGCCGGGCGGTTCGGTCGCCCGGGTTTCAGCCCCGCACGATCTCGGCGACTTGGCGGATCACCGGCGGCGGGCCCGACACCAACAGTGTCGTGAGGCAGGAGTCCTCCCAGCGGGTCAGCTCCTCGGCCACCTTGCCCCGAGGCCCGATCAGGGCCACCTCCTCCACGAGGCGGGTCGGGATGGCGGCGATGGCCTCGGCCTTGTGGCCGGCCAGGTACAGGTCCTGCACCTTCACGGCGACGTCCTCGTAGCCCATCCGGGCGAACACGTCGAAGTGGAAGTTCTGGCCCCTGGCCCCCATCCCGCCCATGTAGAGCGCCAGCATCGGCCGCAGCAGGTCGGCGGCCGCCTCGATGTCGTCGTTGACGATGACCGACACGGTGGCGGCGACGTCGAAGGTGTCGAAGCCGTGCCGGGCACCGGGCCGGGCGAAGCCCTCGGCCAGGCACGACCGGTAGAAGTCGTCCTGGCTGGGGGCGAAGAACAGCGGCAGCCAGCCGTCGCAGATCTCCGCCGAGAGCGCCACGTTCTTCGGGCCCTCGGCGCCCAGGTAGACGGGGATGTCGGGACGCAGGGGGTGCACCGTCGACTTGAGCGGTTTGCCCAGGCCGGTCCCGCCGGGGAAGGGCAGGTTGTACTGGTTGCCGTGGAACTCGACCGGCTGCTCGCGCTTCCAGATCGAGCGCATGATCTCGACGTACTCACGGGTGCGCTCCAGGGGGCGCCGGTAGTCCTGGCCGTACCAGCCCTCGACGACCTGGGGGCCGGAGGCACCGATGCCGAGCAGCAGGCGGCCGTTGCTCAGGTGATCGAGGGTGAGCGCCGCCATCGCCGTCGCCGACGGGGTCCGCGCCGACATCTGCACGATCGCCGTGCCGAGCTTGATGCGCTCGGTGGAGGCGCCCCACCACGCCAGCGGCGTGAGGGCATCCGAGCCGTAGGCCTCGGCGGTCCAGAAGGACTCGAACTCGAGGGACTCGGCGAGCTTGATGGAGTCCAGCGCGTCGCGGGGCGGGCCGCTGGACCAGTAACCGGCCTGGAGACCGAGCTTGAGCGTCATGACCCCACGGTACCGAGTCCGGCGTGGTTGTCAGGCATCGCCGACCGGGGCGTCCAGCGAGGCCAGGGTGTTCAGGTCGTCGATCAGCAGCCGGAGCGACCCCGGATGGCGACGGTGGATGCGCAGACGGAGGCGGGGGAGCTCCAGGCGGTCGCGGTCGGCCACCTCCGGTGGCAGGGGCCCGCTGGACCGGATGCCGTGCTGGTCGAGGACGCGGGCGTGGCGTTCAGCAAGCTCGGCCAGCTCGACGGCGGTCGGGAGCTGGCGGAGCCGGATGACGAGCTCGTCACCGACCCATCGCACCGAGTCGAAGTTCCGGTAGAAGCCGGTGATCTCGGTGACGGCGGCGTCGACATCGTTGGTCACCCGGTACAGGCGCTTGTCGCTGACGGAGGCGTAACCCTGTTCGACGACGAGATCGACGAACCGCTCCCAGCCCGCCCAGTAACCCTGGCCCAGACCGACCATCACGATCGGGACCGGTGTCGCCTTGCCCGTCTGGAGGAGGGTGAGCAGCTCGAAGGCCTCATCGAGGGTGCCGAACCCACCGGGCATCACCACGAAGCCCTGGCTCTCCCGGATGAGAGCGAGCTTGCGGGTGAAGAAGTACCGCATCTCCACCAGGTTCTGCTCGCTGACGTAGGGGTTCTCCTCCGCCTCGAACGGAAGCAGGATCTGCACGCCGATGGCGTGGTCGATCCCGGCGCCCTCCAGCCCGGCGGCCATGATGCCGGGACCGGCACCGGTGACGACCATCCACCCGGCGGCCGCCATCCGGGCGGCCAGGTCGCGGGTCTGCACGTAGAGCGGATCGTCGGGCCGGGTACGGGCCGAACCGAAGATCGTGACCTTGCGTCGGGCCCGGTGCGGGGCGAAGGTCCGGAAGGCCGCCTCCATCTCCTGGACGGCCGTCGACGCGATCTTGAGATCGAGCAGATCACCGCCGGCCGCGGCGAGGTCGGTGGCGGCGGTGATCAGCTCCCGCAGCAGATGACGTCCTCGGCGGACGGCCGGGCCAGCGGGCACGGACCGGCGGACGAGCTCCTCGATCAGGGCCTCGCGTTCGGCGGGCACGAGGGGGAGGGGCACGGCGGCGCTGGTCGTCGCGCCCGGTGTGGGGTCGCCGGGAGCAGATCCGCGGCGGTCCGGTTCGGGGGAGCTCATGACGCCAGTCTGGCCTCACCCGCGCCGACGTCAGCGGCCCAGCAGGATGCGCTCTCGGCGGCGCTGCAGCAGCAGTGCGGCACCGCCGATGGCGAGCGTGGCCAGCAGGATCCAGGTCGAGATCACGTTGAGCTGGGGCGGAAGACGGCGCTGACTCTGGGTCCACACGAACTTCGGGAAGGTCGAGACCTCCGGGCCCGAGGTGAACAGGGTGATGATGAAGTCGTCGAGCGAGAGCGCGAAGGCCAGTAGCGCGCCGGCCACGATGCCGGGGAGCATGAGCGGCAGCGTCACCCGGCGGAACGCCATCCACGGCGGGGCACCGAGATCGGCGGCGGCGTCCTCCAGCGTCCAGTTGAAGCCGCGGAGGCGGGCCCGCACGGTGATCGCCACGTACGACAGCGAGAACATGACATGGGCGATGACGGTCGGCCAGAAGCCGGTGTCCTGGCCGCTGGAGAGGATGAGCGTCAGCAGTGACGACCCGAGGACGAGCTCAGGGGTGGCCATCGGGAGGATCAGGAGCACGTCGATGAAGCCGCGCCCTCCGAAACGGTAACGGGTCATGGCGAAGGCCACCAGCGTGCCGAGCACCGTCGAAGCGAGCGTCGACAGGCCGGCGATCCGCAGCGAGGTGAACAGCGCGTCGCGCACCTCGGGGAAGCGGAACGGGTTCGCCCAGGCGTCGAGGGAGAACTCCTGCCACGTGAAGTTGAAGTTGCCCCGGGGCTTGTTGAACGAGAACACGACGATCACCGCGATCGGCGCGAACAGGTACAGGTAGACGAGGACGGTCCAGCCGGTCAGGAACGGGGAACGGCGACGCATGGGCGGCCTCAGCCGATGTCCTCGGTGCCGAACGCACGTGTGTAGAGCAGCACGATCACCAGCA
>JBIKWW010000193.1:0-6687 GCA_044356125.1 Acidimicrobiia bacterium | reverse complement strand
ACTTGAGCTCGACCTTGGCGCCGACGCCCTCGAGCTTCTCCTTGGCCTTGTTGGCGTCCTCCTTGGACACCTTCTCGAGCACCTTGGAGGGAGCGCTGTCGACGAGGTCCTTGGCCTCCTTGAGGCCGAGCTTGGTGAGCTCACGGACCTCCTTGATGACCTTGATCTTCTCGGCGCCCGAGTCGAGCAGCATGACGTCGAACTCGTCCTGCTCCTCGACGGCCGGGGCGGCCTCGGCGGCCGGGGCGGCCATCATCACGGCGGCGGCGGGCGCCGCGGCCTTCACGTCGAAGCGCTCCTCGAACGCCTTCTTCAGCTCGACGAGCTCCAGCACGGTCATGGAGGCGATGGAGTCGAGGATCTCGTTCACGGTTGCCATGGCGGATCAGTTCCTTTGGTATGCGGGGATGGGCGGGGACTGCCGCTCAGGCGGCGGTGAGCTTGTCTTCCAGGGCGGCGATCGCGTAGGCGATGTCGCGCACCGGCGCCTCGATGAGGCTGGCGAGGGTGGAGAGGGGGGCTTCGAGCAGACCGGCGATCTCGGCCAGCACCTGGGCCCGGGGGGGCATGTCGGCGAGGGCGGAGGCCTGCTTGGCGTCGAGGACCGACGTGCCGAGCACGCCGCCCTTGACGATCAGGTTCGGGTTCGTCTTGGCGAACTCGCGGAGGGCCTTGGCGGCCTCCACGGCGTCACCCTCGACGAAGGCCAGGGCGGTGGGCCCGTGCAGCAGGGGCTCGAGGCCCTCGATGCCGCGCTGCTCGGCGGCGATGCGCACGAGCGTGTTCTTGTAGACCCGGTACTGGGCGCCGGTCGGGCGCAGGGCGCGCCGGAGCTCCGAGATCGCCTTGACGGACATGCCGCGGTACTCGGTGAGCAGTACGGCGTCGGCCGCTTCGAACGCGGCGGCGACTTCGTCGACGACGGCGACCTTCTCCGGACGGGGGTTCTCCATGGGGCGTCGTCCTCCTTTCGTGGGATCGGGCGCTCTCGACCTCCGGAACCGAAGGGACGGCGCACGACGGGTCCCACGGCACGAGCCGGGTGGGTCTCGACGGACGACGCCTCGTCGGGCGGGGCCTGGGCCACGGGGGCCGCCCCCTTGGGCGCTCGCTCGAGCGCACCGGATGTCTGCAGCGCGGGTTCAGCTGGTTACTGGTTACTGCGGGTTACTGGTTACTGCGGGGTACTGGTTACTGCGGGGTACTGGTGCTGCGGGGTACGGCTCGGGTTCCGGGCCGATCGGGCCGGAGGACAGCGGGTTGCTACGTTAGCCGCCCCGCCGGACCCTCCGGTCCAGACCGACTCCGGTCCCCGTCGGGCTGGTCAGGCCTCGTCGTCGCGCAGGCGGGAGGGGTCGACCTTGACCCCGGGGCCCTGCGTGGAGGAGACCGTCACGGTCTTGATGTAGCGGCCCTTGGCGGCCGCCGGCTTGTTCCGGTTGAGCTCGTCGATCACGGCCCGGAAGTTGGTGGCGAGGGCGTCGCGGTCGAAGCTCGCCTTGCCCATGGGCACGTGGACGTTGCCGAACTTGTCGGTCCGGTACTCGACGCGGCCGCCCTTGAACTCGGTGACGGCGCGACCGACGTCGGTCGTCACCGTTCCCGTCTTCGGGTTGGGCATGAGCCCCCGGGGGCCGAGCACCCGGCCCAGACGGCCGACCATGGCCATCATGTCGGGGGTGGCGATGGCCAGGTCGAAGTCCAGGAACCCGCCCTGGACCTTCTCGACGAGGTCGTCGGCCCCGACGATGTCGGCACCTGCGGCCCGGGCCGCCTCGGCGGCCTCGGAGGCGGCGAACACCGCCACGCGGACGGTCTTGCCGGTCCCGGCGGGCAGGCTGACCGTGCCACGCACGATCTGGTCGGCCTTGCGGGGATCGACGCCCAGCCGCACGGCGACCTCGACGGTCTCGTCGAACTTCGCGGTGGCCAGGGTCTTCACGATGTCGAGCGCCTCGGTGGGCGCGTGGAGCTGCGTGCGGTCGTAGCGCTTGGCAGCGTCGGCGTACTTCTTGCCAGCCATGACGGCCTCCCTCGGGGTCAGGCGAACACCGGGGCGAGGTCGTCCCCGGCGAGCACGGTGCGGACGGACAGGGTCGCGATGAGGCGGGTCATGGTTCAGTCCACGACCTTGATGCCCATCGAGCGGGCGGTGCCCGCGATCATCTTCTTGGCCGCCTCGAGGTCGTTGGCGTTGAGATCGACCATCTTCTGCTCGGCGATCTGGGTGACCTGGGCCTGGGTGATCTGGCCCACGATCTCCTTGCCGACCTTCTGGGCCCCGCGGGGCACGCCGGCGGCCTTCTTGATGAGCACCGGTGCGGGCGGGGTCTTCAGCTTGAAGGTGAAGGACCGGTCGTTGAACACGGTGATCTCGACCGGCACGATCATGCCGGCCTGGGACTCCGTGGCGGCGTTGTACGCCTTCACGAACTCCATGATGTTGATGCCGTGGGGGCCGAGGGCCGTACCGACGGGCGGGGCCGGCGTGGCCTTGCCGGCGGGGATCTGGATCTTGACGATCGCGGTGACTTGCTTCTTCGCCATGGCGGCTCCCTCGTTGCTCGGCGTCCGGGGCGAGGTCCTCCCCGGCGCATGGATTGTGGGTTCGGGCCGGTCCGAGCGGGGCTCGGCCGGCGGTCAGTCCGGGCTCAGAGCTTGGCCACCTGGGCGAAGTCGAGCTCGACGGGCGTCTCGCGCCCGAAGATGTTGACGAGGACCTTCAGCTTGAGGTGGTCCTCGTTGATCTCGTTGATCATGCCGGTGAAGTCGGCGAACGGGCCTTCCTTCACGCGCACCGACTCGCCGACCTCGTACTCCAGCTTGGGCCGGGTCTTGCGGGCGCCACTGGCCTCGGCGGTGGTGAGGTCCTCACCGGTGCCGAGCATGCCCTCCACCTCGCGGCGCGACAGCGGAGACGGCTTGGCTCCCGACCCGACGAAGCCGGTGACCGACGGCGTGTTGCGCACGACGTACCAGGAGTCGTCGTCGAGGTCCATCCGCACCAGCACGTAGCCCGGGAACTTCTTCTTCTGGACGACCTGCTTCTTGCCGTTCTTGAACTCGATGACCTCTTCGGTGGGGATCTCGATCTCGTAGATCCGCTCCTCCATGTGCATCGACTGCACCCGGGACAGGAGGTTCGACTTCACCTTGTTCTCGTAGCCCGAGTAGCAGTGCACGACGAACCAGCGGCCCGGCTTGTCATAGGGGCTGATGGCCACCGGGCGGGCCTCTTCGACCAGGAGCTCCTCGAGCTGCCCGGCGTCGATGTCGGCAGGAGCGTCGGCGGCATCGAGCTGATCGCGGGGCTGGTCGCCGGTCTGGTCATCGGTGTGGTCGGTCATGGTGCGGCTCGCAGATCAGCGATCGAAGAGGAAGAACACGAACTTCGAGAAGCCGAAGTCCAACGAGGCGGTGACGGCGGTCATGACCACGAGGCAGACCAGCACGACGATGACGAACTTCTTGACCTCGGGCCGCGTCGGCCACGACACCTTGGCCAGCTCGCCCCGCACCTCGCGCAGGAACTGCAGGGGTGGGGTCCTCCGGCGCGGCGCCAGGGACGCGGGCTGCCGCGGCGCCGAGGTCGGCTGACCATCGGCACCCAGCTGCCCCTGGCGTTGGAGCATCCGCTTGGTTTCTCGGTTCATCGGGAGGTTCATTGCACTCACCTGCCGTCCGTGCGGCACACCGCACGGGAGCGGGCTCGAAGGGGTCGGACCTGCGCAGGGCACGAGGGACTCGAACCCCCAACCGCTGGTTTTGGAGACCAGTGCTCTACCAATTGAGCTAGTGCCCTTCGGCTCCACGGCGCGGACGGACCAGCCGGGGAGCACGACAGGGTAGCACCGTGCTGCCACGACGCGACCGGGCCTGCGGGGCCGGTCGCGTCGGCCGGGTCCGTCGGCCCCACGGCCGTTCAGCGGCGGCGGGCGAGGACCCGGTTGGCGGCCAGACCGGCGACGAGACCGGCGACCACGGCCCCCGCCAGCAGGCCCGCCATCGCTGCCGGAGCGACGGGGCCCGCCTCGGCCACCATCGCCCGGGTGCGGTTCCCGGCGTCGGGCCGGGCCCCGGCGAGCGGCCGCGTCGGAGATCCCGGCGGTGGGGCACCGGGCGGGGCGGGCAACGGCAGGTCGGCCATCAGGTGGCGCAGGCTGCGGAACTGGACCAACTTGGCCTGGCAGTCCGGACACCCCCGGAGATGGCGGTGGACCCCGATGTCGGTGACGGCGGGACGCTCGGCCAGGTCGGGCAGCATGCGACCGACCCGTCGGCAGGTCCGCGACTCGCCGAGCCGGCGCACCGGGTCCGACCGGGTGCTCACTGGCCGACCGCCGACGGCAGCGCTTCGGAGTCGGGACCGGGATGGCCGCGCCGGCGGTCCTGCCCTCCGACGGGCGACGCCGACCGGCTCCGGGCCTGGTCGCCGCCGCCGCCGTTCCGGGCCGGAGAACCGTCCGGGAACACCCGCCGGAGCTCGTCACCGAAGAGCTGCTCACGGAGCCGCTGGCGGGCCCGGTGGAGACGGACCTTGGCCGCCGTCTCGGAGATGCCCAGCCGGTCGGCGATGGCCTCGTGGGAGAGGCCGGTCACGTCGCGCAGGACGACGACGTCACGGAGCTTGGGCGGCAGTGCCTCGACGGCGGCGAGGAGCCGGGTCCGCAGGTCGCCGGCGGTGGCCTGCTCGGCCGGGTCGGTCGTCGCGTCGGCGGGCGGACCACTCAGGGCGACGTCGGAGGCCGACTCCTCGTGGCGGCGAACCCGGCCCCGCTTGGCGGTGACGTTGCTGGCGCAGTTGACCGTGATGCGGTGGAGCCAGGTGCGGACGTGGGCATCGCCCCGGAACCGGCCGAGGTACTTGAAGGCCCGGAGATAGGTGTCCTGGGCGACGTCCTCGGCATCGGAGGGGTTGCCCGTGAGGCGCAGCGCCAGGGAGTACGTGTCGTCGTAGGTGGCCTTCACGAGACCGCCGAAGGCGACCTGGCACCCCTCCCGGGCCGCCGTGATCAAGCCGGGATCGATCTCGGGCCGGGTCACGGCACCCGACCCTAGCGAGGGGCCAGGTCGCGATCGGGTCGCGCCACGGTCGGGGCCGCTCTCAGCGGCGGGAACCGGCCGCCACCAGGGCCGGGAGCCGGTCGTCCGGCCCGGAAACAAAGCGGCCCGGGCCCGTGGCCCGGGCCGTTCGGTGACCTCAGCGGGTCTCCTTGTGCATGGTGTGGGTGCGCTCCCAGCGGCAGTACTTCCGCATCTCGATGCGCTCCCGGTCGTTCATCTTGTTCTTCATGGTGATGTAGTTCCTGCGCTTGCAGGACTCGCACGCCAGGGTGATCGCCACCCGCTTCTCGTTCTTGGCCATGGTTCAGGTCACTTCAGGATCTTGGTGACGCGACCGGCGCCCACCGTACGGCCACCCTCACGGATGGCGAACTTCAGACCCTCATCCATGGCGATCGACTTCCCCAACTCCACCGTCACCGAGATGTTGTCACCCGGCATCACCATCTCCGTACCCTCCGGCAACTTGATCGTCCCCGTCACATCCGTCGTCCGGAAGTAGAACTGCGGCCGATAATTGTTGAAGAACGGCGAATGACGACCACCCTCATCCTTCGTCAACACATACACATTCGCCTCGAAATCCGTATGCGGCGTAATCGAACCAGGCTTGCACAACACCTGACCCCGCTCCACCTCATCTTTCTTCGTACCCCGCAACAACGCACCGATGTTGTCACCAGCCTGCCCCTGATCGAGCAACTTCCGGAACATCTCCACACCCGTACACGTCGTCTTCTGCGTATTCCGCAAACCCACGATCTCGATCTCGTCACCAACCTTGACGATCCCCTGCTCCACCTTCCCCGTCACCACCGTGCCACGACCCGTGATCGTGAACACATCCTCGATCGGCATCAAGAACGGCTTGTCGATCGGACGATCAGGCTGCTGAATATACGAATCACAAGCATTCATCAACTCCATGATCCGCGCCTGCCAATCCTTGTCACCCTCCAACGCCTTCAACGCCGACACCCGCACGATCGGCGTGTCATCACCCGGGAACTCGTACTGGTTCAACAACTCACGAACCTCCAACTCCACCAACTCCAACAACTCCTCATCATCAACCATGTCAGCCTTGTTCAACGCCACCACGATCGCCGGCACACCCACCTGACGAGCCAACAACACATGCTCACGCGTCTGAGGCATCGGACCATCCGTCGCCGCCACCACCAGAATCGCACCATCAACCTGCGCCGCACCCGTGATCATGTTCTTCACATAATCAGCGTGACCCGGCATATCCACATGCGCATAATGACGATTATCCGTCTCATACTCGACATGCGCGATCGAGATCGTGATACCACGAGCCTTCTCCTCCGGCGCCTTGTCGATCTGATCAAACGGCGTGAACGCCGTCGTCGGATTGTGCTCATGGAGCGTCTTGGTGATCGCCGCCGTCAACGTCGTCTTCCCATGGTCGATATGGCCCATGGTGCCGATGTTGAGATGCGGCTTGTTGCGCTCGAACTTGGCCTTTGCCATGGTCGGACTCGTTCCTTCGTGTGCTGATGAGGCGGGGTGGTCTGGGCGGTCACTCGCCCCGGACGCGGGCGATGATCTCCTTCGCCACGGCGTCCGGGACTTCCTGGTAGGAGTGGAACTGCATGG
>JBIKWW010000192.1:0-6690 GCA_044356125.1 Acidimicrobiia bacterium | reverse complement strand
CGGTGGCGGCCAGGAACGCCCCGTGCGCGAGCACCCGGCGCGGGCGCAGGACGCGGGCCCGCACGGCCGTCGGCAGGTGCGGATGGGGCACGAGCGGATGGGGCAGGTGCGGATGGGGCAGGTGCGGATGGGGCACGTGCGGACGCGGCCGACGGCCGGCGACGAGGTCCTCCACCCAGCCCACGGCGACGACGGCCAGCCCCGTCAGCCCCGCCGTCACGGCCGTGATCGCCAGCCAGGCCACGGGGCCGTCACCGTCGATGCGCGACCGGGCGACGACGATCGCCGCCGGATGCCAGAGGTACACCGTCAGTGCCCGGCCCGACACCGCCCTCGACAGGGCCGCCACCCGCGGCCGGGCCGCCAGTCGCCGCAGCGGGGCCTCCAGGGCGCTGACGCCCAGGAGCCAGGCCAGCCCGCACAGCACGATCGCCGGGTAGGACGCGTTGATGCCGCCCGTGGGCAGCCCGTGCCAGCGGGCGTAGGCGACCGTCGCCCCGGCCGCCGCCGCCGAGGACGCGCCCAACGCCCAGCGCGGCAGCCGACCGACGGCCAGCGGCGAGGAGCCCGGGATCCGGGCCGCCCGCCGACGGCGCCCGTAGGCGACGCCGAGCACGGCGAACAGGCCGTAGGCGACGATGTCACCGACGATGACCCGACCGGGGCCCGACGCCACGACCGGGACCCGCCAGGACCACCGGGGCAGCACGTCGAGCACGGCGATCGCCGCCGCCGCGGCCACGACCGTCACCACCAGCCGGCGGGCCAGGACGTGCAGCAGCGGCGCCAGCAGGAGCAGCCACAGGTAGGCCCGGAGGTACCAGAGGTGGTTCGACAGCCATCCGGCGTGGAACGCCGACGCCGGTGGGTCGTGCAGGGGCACGATCCACCAGACCAGGTCACGCAGCCCGGCGGTGGTCGGCCGGACGCCGGCCACGAGGAGCACCGCCCCGACGGTCGCCCCGTAGAGCCACAGGGGCACGAGGATCCGACGTGCCCGGCGGACCAGCGTGGTGCCCATCGTGCGCCACGGCGCCACCCCTGGCAGCAGGGTGCCGGCGACGAAGAACATCACCGGCATGGCCGCGAAGGCCATCATCCAGGTGGCGGCGAAGGCGTGCCAGAGCACCACCCGTACGAGCGCCACGGACCGCAGGAGGTCGAGCGCCGGGTCCCGCCCGTCATTCGCGGAGACAGCCCCCGGGACGGCCTCGCGGGCGATCGGGGCCGACGGGCCCACCGGACGCGCCCCGCCCAGCATCGAGTGGGCGGAGCGGGAGTCGGGGGCGTTCACGGGTGGCTCACGGACGGGGCCCCGGAAGGGTACCGGCCCGACCCGCCAACCCTGTCGCGCTCAGCGCTCCAGCCGGGCGGGGTCGACGTCGGTCCACTCCCCCGGCGCCAGACCCAGGTCGTCGAGCACCAGCGACCCGAAGGCCTCGCGGTGCAGGGCCAGCACGGTGCGTCCGACGGCGGCGAACATGCGCCGGACCTGGTGGTACCGGCCCTCCTCGACGGTGATGACGACCACCGGCCCATCCGACGGCACCGGCCCATCCGACGGCACCGGCCCATCCGACGGCACCGGCCCATCCGACGGCACCGGCCCTGACCGCGGCACCGGCCCTGACCGCGGCACCGGCCCTGACCACGGCACCACCTGCGCCGGCCGGCACGGGGTGTCCTCGCCGTCGAGCACCAGCGAACCATCGGCCAGGCGCATGGCCGAGGCGGCGTCGAGCGGCGCGTCCAGCGTCGCCCGGTAGCGCTTGGGGACGTGGTGTCGGGGCGAGGCGAGGCGGTGCACGAGCTGGTGGTCGTCGGTGACGATCCACAGCCCGCTCGTCATCCGGTCGAGGCGGCCGATGCCCTCGGGCCGCGGATCGCGCGCCATCCACCGCTCCGGGAGCAGGTCATAGGCACGCATACCTTCGGCGGGATCGTGCGAGCAGACCATCCCCTCCGGCTTGTGGACCGCGACGCAGATCCCCCGGGGCCGATCGAGCGGTTCCCCGTCGACGAGCACGGACTCGAGGTCGGCGTCGGCCACGTGCAGGGCCGGGTCCCGCACGACGCGTCCGACCACCGAGCACCGGCCCCGACGCAGGAGCACGCGGACCTCGGAACGGGACCCGTGGCCGAGGTTGGCCAGCAGCCGGTCCAGGCGGACGCCGGGCACGGCTGCCGGTCAGACCTCGACCACGACCGGCAGGATCATCGGCTTGCGGCGCGTCCGCTCGCTGACGAAGCGCCCCGTCGCCCGGCGCACGGCCTGGCGCAGCACCTCGGGGTCGCGCACCCCTTCGGCGAGCGTCGCCTCCAGCTCCTTGCGGACGGCGGCCGACGCCTCGCCGAGGAGCGTCTCGGCCTCCGGCGCGTACACCCACCCACGGGTGATGATCTCGGGATCGGTCACGACCTCGCCGTGCTGCACGGCGACCGTCGCCACGACGACCACCATGCCTTCGGCGGCCAGCTTGCGGCGATCACGCAGCACGCCCTGTCCGACGTCGCCCACGATGCCGTCGACGTACAGGTACCCGGCGGGCACGTCGTCACCGAACTCGATGCCCGACGGCGAGAGCACCACCGTGTCGCCGTCCTCGCAGAGCAGCACCCGGGACGGCTTCATGCCCATCTCGATGGCGAGCTTGGCGTGGTGGCTCATGTGCCGGAACTCGCCGTGGATCGGGATGAAGAACTCGGGCCGGGCGATGGCGTGGAGTGTCTTCAGCTCGCCCCGCTTGGCGTGGCCCGACACGTGCACCTTGGCCAGACCCGAGTGGATGACCTCGGCCCCGTGGCGGGTCAGGCCGTCGATGATGCGACCCACGTTGGTCTCGTTGCCTGGGATGGCGTGCGAGCTCAGGATCACCGTGTCGTTCCCGCCGATGCGGACGAACTTGTTGTCGTTGCTCGCCATGAGCGCGAGCGCGGACATCGGCTCACCCTG
The DNA here is from genome assembly GCA_044356125.1 of Acidimicrobiia bacterium. GTDB lineage: Bacteria > Actinomycetota > Acidimicrobiia > Acidimicrobiales > JANYDT01 > JBIKWW01. The sequence continues at coordinate 3,737 of JBIKWW010000192.1, read as the reverse complement.
GGACCCGGTCGAGATGATGCACACCCGGCCGGGGTCCTGGGCGGGGAGCTGCTCGATGTCGAAGAGGTCGTCGTCGGAGACCGAAAGCAGCCCCATCTCACGGGCGATCACCAGGTTGCGGCGCATCGAGCGACCCAGCGTGGTCACCTTCCGCCCGCAGGCCAGGGCGGCGTCGATGATCTGCTGCACGCGGTGGATGTGGGAGGCGAAGCAGGCCACCACGATGCGGCGGCCGGCCTGGTGCCGGAAGATGTCGAGCAGGGACTGCCCGATGGCCCGCTCGGAGTCGGTGAAGCCCTCCGACTCGGCGTTGGTCGAGTCGGCCAGCAGGAGGCGGATGCCGTGCTCCTTGGAGATCTGGCCGATGCGGGCCAGATCGGTGGTGCGGCCGTCGATCGGCGTGAGATCGAGCTTGAAGTCGCCCGAGTGGTAGATGACGCCCTGCGGCGTGTGGAAGGCGATCCCGAAGCTGTGGGGCACGGAGTGGGCCACGGGGATGAACTCGACGTCGAAGGACCCGATGCGCCGGCGCTCGAGGTCGGCCACGGGGTGCCACGACACCCGGCCGAGCAGGCCCGCCTCCTCGAGGCGCCCGCGGGCCATCGACAGGGTGAGCTGGCTGCCGAACAGCGGCAGCACCGGCACGTCCACCTCGCGCAGCAGGTACGCCAGCCCACCGACGTGGTCCTCGTGGCCGTGGGTGAGGACCGCCCCCTCGATGGCGTCGGCCCGCTCACGCAGGTACGTGAAGTCGGGCAGCACGAGATCGATGCCGGGCATGTCGTTCTCCGGGAACATGAGCCCGACGTCGACGAGCATGATGCGCCCGCCGATCTCGATGCAGCAGCAGTTGCGGCCGACCTCGCCGAGGCCGCCGAGGAAGACGACCCGGACCTCGGGGCGGGCCGGTTCGACGGGCGTCACGATCCCTGCAGACGGGACCAGACGGCCCGGGCGCGGGTCTCGAGGTCCGCCGGCTCGCCGTCCATCGGGGGACGGCAGTGGCCGACGGGCAGCCCGAGGGTGCGCAGCATCGCCTTGGTCGGCTGCGGGTTCGGGTTGAGGTCGCCCGTCTCGAATGCGAACGACTCGAGCAGCCGGGCGTTGATCTCACGGGCCCGCACGACGTCGCCCCGCAGGAACGCGGCGATCATCTCGCCGTGCTCGCGGCCCGACCAAGCCGTCGCCACCCCGATCACCCCGACGGCCCCGATGGACAGCAGCGGCAGGGTCTGGTCGTCGTTGCCCGACAGCAGCTCGAAGCCGGCGGGGGCGTCGGCCACGAGCCGGGCCGACGCCGACACGTCCCCGGCGGCATCCTTCACCGACACGATGTTGGGAACCTCGCGCAGCAGGCGCACGAGCACCTCGTGGCTGACCTTGCGGCCGGTGCGCACCGGGATGTCGTAGAGGACCACCGGCAGCGTGGTCGCCGCCGCCACCGCCCGGAAGTGCGCCTCGATGCCCGTCTGCGCCGGACGGTTGTAGTAGGGCGTCACCGTCAGGATGCCGGCCGCACCCACCCGGCTCAGCTCGCGGGTGAGGTGGACGGCGTGGCGGGTGTCGTTGGAGCCGGCTCCGGCGATCACCGGCACGGTCACGGCCTCGGCGACGGCGGCGACGAGCGAGATCTGCTCGTCGTCGCTGAGCGTCGACGCCTCCCCGGTCGTCCCGGCCACCACGAGCCCGTCGTTGCCGTGGGCGACCAGCCAACGGGCGAGGTCGCGTGCGGCATCGAGGTCGAGGGTGCCGTCGGGTCCGAACGGCGTGACCATGGCGGTCAGGACGTGGCCGAATCGGATGGTCATGAGCGTGCTCCTTGAGGTCCCTGCGTGGGCCGGGGTGTCGGACCGTCCACGTCGTTCAGTGCCCTTCGGAGGCCCGGTCGATGGCCAGGGTGGCCAACAGGTCCTCGTGGAGCTCCATCCACACCGTGTGGTACGAGTCGATGATCGGCTTGGTGAACCACTCGTTCAGCCCTGAGCGGACACGGCCCAGGGCGATCTCGAAGCGGCCGACGTAGGGAGCGTAGCGGTGCAGCACGGCGGCGAGGTCGCCACACAGCGGAGCGACCCCGGCGTGGACCTCCCCCAGGCGGGCGATGACGGCGGCGTCGTAGTCGGGGTCGTCGTGGTGGTTCAGCTCGTTGGCCTCGATGTCGACCACCTGCCAGTCGGTGCAGACGCGCAGCAGCGTGGCGTTGAGGGGCAGGAATGCGTCGTAGACCGCACGCACGGCGCCTGAGCCGCCGCAGGCTCCGATCTCGGCCTGCAGCAGCGACCGGTGGCGTTCCTTGCCCGGCGCCGTCAGCATCCATCCCGAGATCGCCCGGGTCTCGCGGCGCAGGACCAGGCCCTCGGCGGCAGCCGCAGCGAGGCGTTCGGTGACGTCGACCTCGGCCAGGCCCGTCACCGCGGACACGGCATGGGCCTCGGCGAACCCCTTGAGCTTCAGTCCGTGCAGGACGAGGAGATCGGGCGACGACGGGGCGGCGACGGACATGGCCGCTCACGCTAACAACGGGCCGCTCACGGTTCACCTCGGCAGACCGGTACGGTCACTGCCATGACGGTCGGGCGTCGCCAGATCGCGCTTCCCCTGGACGAGTTCGCCTGTGCCGGCTGCGGCCAGCACCTCGTGTTCGATCAGCGCGGCTACGTACCCGACCACCAGCTGCGGGCCTGCCAGTCGGTGTGCGACTGGACGCTGCTGCGCCGCCGGGGCGTCGAGGTGGCGTCGCCGGTGCCTCCGGCCCCCTGACCGGGCAGCTCAGAACTGGCTGGGGCCAACCCCGCCGGCGTCGACGTACTCGCTCGAGGCCACCTTCCAGTCGCCGCTCACCGCCGTCAGCGAGGACCGGGCCAGGCGCCCGTCCCCCACGGGGAGCCAGACGAGCAGCTCACCGCCGGTGACCCGGGCCCGTCCGCCGGGAAGGTCGAGGTGCAGGGTCACGGTCGGGGTGGCGCCGCGGACCTCGACGACATCGACGAGCAGATCCTCGGCGGTGCGGAGACCGACCACGAGGTCGGCCTCGCCGTCACCGCTCACGTCGGCGGTGCGCGGATCCTCGGCGATGTTGGTGCCGTCACCGGTGAGGCGCTGCACCCAGACGTCGCCGCCATCGGCGGACTCGTCGCGGGTGAGCACGTCGAAGGTGCCGTTGGCGTCGCGCACCCAGGCCACGGTCACCCCGGCGCTCTCGAAGCGCCCGCAGGACACCGCCGAACCGCTCCCGGCGAGCGACGCACAGTCCCCGGCGTCGGCGACGAGGCGCCGCTCGGGGTTGGACGGCGCCACCAGGGACGAGCCGCCCGCCCCCAGCTCGATCGGGTCCGGCCGCGGGGCGGTCGTCGGGGGCCGGGTGGGAGCGACGGTGGTCTCCGGGGGGACGGTCGTCTCGGAGGGGGCCGTGGTCGGCACCTCCAGCGGCACCGCCGTGGACTCGGTGGGCGCCGTCGTCGGACCACCCTCGAGACGCAGGGCCGACGGAACGCGCTCCCGGGAGCCCACGTACCAGCCACCGGCGGTCCCGGCGGCCGTGGCGACGGCGAACGCGGCCAGGGCGGCCGGCCAGACCCGTCGACGCGGGCCCCGACCACCGGCACCCCCACCTCGCGCCACACCTCGAGCCCCACCTCCGGAGGTGTTGCGGGGCGGGGTTCGGGGCGGGGTTCGGGGCGGGGTTCGGGAAGCGGCCACGGGACGGCTCAGGGATTCGAGGAGGTGCCCGGGCCGCT
>JBIKWW010000191.1:0-6692 GCA_044356125.1 Acidimicrobiia bacterium | reverse complement strand
CGGTCCCAGGGTGCGGGCCGCCGGTAGGGTGGCACCTGCCATGACCGCCCACCCGGCACCGCAGGGCACGGCCCGGATCCGCGGGGTGGCCCGGCCACTCACGTTCTCGCTGCACCCCGAGAACGACCGGCACATTTCCTCGGCCATCGCCCGCGACGGCACCTGGGAGCCGTTCGAGACCGAGGTCGTGCGGCGCCTGCTGACCGCTCCCGACCGGGACCGCCCCCTGTTCGTCGACTGCGGCGCCAACCTCGGCTGGTACAGCGTGGTGGCTGCGGCCCTCGGGGCCGATGTGGTGGCGTGCGAGCCCCTCCCGGCCAACGCCGCCCTGCTCCGCCGCAACCTCGCCGACAACCGCCCCCAAGGGACCAGCCCCCGGACCCGTGTCGAGATGCACGAGGTGGCACTGGGCGAGCGCACCGGGGCGGCCGTGCTGCGGCTGTCGGCCGACAACCAGGGGGACCATCGCATCGATCCGGCGACGTCAGCCGGTGGGGGTGGCCGCCGACCCGGCGTCGAGGTGGCCATGACCACGCTCGACGCCGTGCTCGCCGGCCGCCGCCCGGACGTGCTCAAGATCGACACACAGGGCTCGGAGGTGGCGATCCTGCGCGGCGGACGCACCGCCTGGCAGCCGGGCCCGGGCCGCCGGGATCCCTCGATCGTGCTCGAGCTGTGGCCCTACGGTCTGCGCTGCGCCGGCGCCCACGAGGACGAGCTCCTGGCGCTCATCGGCCCCCTCGTCGACACGACCCACCGATGCTTCGAGGTCCGCGAGTGGTCGGCCACGCTCGCCCCCCTGTCGGCCGACGACGTGGCGTCCATGGTCTCCGTCGGTGGGTTCAGCGCGGCGATGAAGGGGTTCACCAACCTGGCGCTGATCGCCGTCGACCGCGTCGCGGCGATCGCCGATCTGATCGAACCGGATCCCGGTCAGTCGGCGAAGCGGATCAAGCCCCCGCCGTCGAGCACGATCGTCTGACCCGTCACCCACGACGCCCCGGCCGCCAGGTACAGGGCGGCCTCGCCGATGTCGTCGGGCTCCCCGAGGCGCTTGAGGGGGTAGCGCTGGGCGACGTGGTCGCCCTTGCCGTCCTCCCACAGGTACTTGGCGAAGTCGGTCTTGATCAGGCCGGGGGCCAGGCAGTTGACCCGCACCTTCGGGGCGAGCTCGGCGGCGAGCTGCTCGGTCATGTGGATGAGCGCGCACTTGAAGATGTCGTAGACGCCGAGGGCGATGTTGGTGCGGAACCCGCCGACCGACGAGATGTTGATCACGCAGCCACCGTGCTGCTTCATCCCGCCGCGCCAGGCGGCCTGGGTCCACACCAGCGGGCCCCGGAGGTTGACCTCGTGGGTCTTGTCCCAGCGCGGCGTGTCGCAGTCGATGATCGGGCCGGCGTAGGGGTTGGTGGCGGCGTTGTTGACGAGGATGTCGAGCTTGCCGAAGCGCTCGACGGCGGCGGCCACGCACCGCTCGGCGTCCTCCGTGCGGCCAGCGTGGGCGACCTCCGAGGCGATGCGCTCGGCCGGGACGCCCGCCGCGATCAGCTCCTGCGTCGCCTGCTCCAGGCCGTCGGCCTTGCGGGCCACCAGCAGGAGGTTGGCCCCGTTGGTGGCGAAGCGCCTGGCGATGCCCAGTCCGATGCCGCGCGAACCGCCGGTGATGAGGGCGGTCTGTCCGTCGAGGTTCCCCGAGATCGTCATGAACCGATGGTAGGCCGCGGCAGGCCGGGTCGACACGGCCCGGCGTGACCGGCAACGCTGGGGCCATGCCCGGTGCCGCCCCCGATCTGCTCACCTACGCCAACGCGACGATCGACACGGGGAGGACGACGGGCCCGGTCAACCGGGTCACCCACGAGCTGACCGAGCTCGCCCCCGACCTGGCCGTGGTCGAGGCCTTCTCGCACGTGTGGGCGGTGCGCACCGAGGAGGGCCTCGTGCTGTTCGACGTCTCCGGAGCGGGTGGCGCCGGGCAGGTGCTCGCGGCGCTGCGCCGGTGGTGCGACGACCCGGTCCACACCGTCGTCGTGACCCATGGCCACATGGACCACATCGGCGGCGCGGCGGCCTTCATCGCCGAAGCCGCCGAGCGCGGGCGTCGCCGGCCCCGCTTCGTCGGGCACGAGAACATCGCCCCCCGGCTCGCCCGCTACCGCATGACCAACGGGTACAACCAGGCGATCAACCAGCGCCAGTTCGCCCCCGGCCGCAAGCGCGGGCTGACCATCACGGGCCCGTCGCAGTTCGTGCCCGAGGGGACCCCCGACCCCGACGAGACCCACCGCGACGGGATGACGCTGGAGGTCGGCGGCCAGCGCTTCGGGCTGCGTCACGACAAGGGCGAGACCGACGACCACACCTGGACCGAGTGGGAGGGTCGGGGCGTCCTGTTCGTCGGCGACTTCCTGATCTGGAACTTCCCGAACTGCGGCAACCCGCAGAAGGTGCTGCGCTTCCCGGCCGAGTGGGCGGCGGCCATGCGCAAGATGGCGGCGCGGTCGCCCGAGCTGGTCGCTCCGGCGCACGGGCTGCCGGTGTCGGGCCCGCAGCGGGCGGACCGGGTGCTGGGCAGTGTGGCCGACGCCCTCGAGGCGCTCGTGGGCCAGGTCATCGCCATCCTCAACGCCGACGGCACCCTCGACGAGGCGTTGCACACCGTCCGGGTGCCCGATGCGGTGCTGTCGCTGCCGTGGATGCGGCCGTTCTACGACGAGCCCGAGTTCGTGGTGCGCAACATCTGGCGTACCTACGGGGGCTGGTGGGACCGCAACCCGGCCAAGCTGCACCCGGCACGGGAGCACACGCTGGCCCTCGAGGTCGTCGCCCTCGCCGGCGGCGTCGCGCCGCTCGTGACGCGGGCGCGCACGCTGGCCGAGGAAGGCGATCTCCGTACGGCCGGGGAGCTGATCGAGATGGCCACGACCGCCCACCCCGACGACCTGGCGGCTCAGGCCGCACGGGCCGAGATCTACGCCCGGCGGCGGTCGGCGGCGACGTCGCTCATGGCCAAGGGCGTCTACCAGGAGGCGGCCCAGCAGTCGGCCGACCGGGCCGGCATCGAACTGCCCGTCTTCGAGCGGGTGTCGCCCCTGTCGTGATCGTCGGCGGTGCTCAGCCGGCCGACTGCGTGTCGACCAGGGCGATCGTCAGCGCGCTGATGAATCGGTCGAGGTCGGCGTCGTCGTGGGCCAGCGACACGTAGATCTTGGTGAGCATGGGGTTGATGAACACGCCCTGATCGACCATGGCGAGGTCGATGGCCCGCCGCCGGACCGGGTCGGCCCGGGCCTCACCGGCGACGTCGAGCACGGGCCCGTCACAGATCCGGTACTGCACGAGGGCACCCTCGCCGTAGGTCGTGACGGGGAGGCCGGCGGCGGTGACCGCCCCGGCGATCCCGGCCCGCAGCCGGTCGCCCGTGCGGGCCAGGCGCTCGTAGACACCGGGGGCGCCGAGCACGTCGAGCACGGCGTGAGCGGCCGCCGCTCCGAGGGGGCTGCCACCGGTGGTCGACGCCGCCCACACGTAGCGGTCTCCGGTGTGGCGGTCCTCGCGCACCTCGTCCATGAGATCGGCCCGTCCGCCGACGGCGGCGATCGGGAACCCGCCGCCCAGCGCCTTGCCCCAGGCGACGAGGTCGGGCACCACCCCGTAGCGCGCCGCGGCGCCGCCGAGGGCGAGCCGGAAGCCGGAGACGACCTCGTCCATGACGAGCACGACGCCGTGGTGGCGCGTCACCTCGCGCAGGCCCCTGAGGAACTCGGGCAGGGCGAGGATCGAGCGCTGGACGGGATCGACGATGACGGCGGCGAGCTCGTGGGCGTGCTGCTCGATCAGCGCGGTGGCGGTGGCGAGGTCGTTGTACGGCGCCACGATCAGGTCGTCGACGGCGGACGCACCGCCGGTGCCTCGTGGGTCGGCCGTGCGGGTGCCGGTCCCGCCGCCCCAGATGAAGTTGGCGACGCCCTCGACGTGCGATCCGTGGAAGGCACCCTCGAACTTGAGGACACGTCGCCTGCCCGTGGCCCCGCGGGCGATGCGCAGCGCCGTCAGGGTGGCCTCGCTGCCCGAGGTGACGAAGCGGACCCGTTCGAGCCATGGCGCGATCTGCGGCCCGGCCAGCCGTTCGGCCAGCTCGACGAGCCCGGCGCTCATCGCCGCGAAGTTGACGCCCTGCGCCGCCGCCCGGCCGAGGGCGTCGACGAGGTGGGGATGGGCGTGACCGACGAGGGCACTGCCCCACGCCATCGTGTAGTCGACCCAGCGGCGGCCGCCGGTGTCCCACAGGGCCGGGCCCTCGCCCCGGGCGAAGACCGGCGACCACCCGCCGGGGAAGTCGTACTCGCCGTTGGAGCCCTGCGGGAAGCGGGCGTGGGCGCGGGAGGACCAGGCGTCGAGGCCGTCGGACATGGGGTGATCATGCCCGACGCCTCCCCGACCGGGCGCGACCGTTGACCCGAATGGGTGCACGAGCGCGCCCGGTCGCGGGTCCGGCCCCATCGCTAGGGTGCGGGTCATGCCCTACGCCCCCGCCGGCCGGACCATCCTCGACGCCGACAGCCACATCATGGAGCTGCCTGACTTCCTGACGTCCTTCGCCGACCCTGATCTCCGCGACGAGATCCCCGAGGTCAGCTACGCGGCGTCGATCGTGACCGACGAGGAGGTGGCCGTCATCGTCGGCCAGGGCAACCGCCACAGCGACGAGCACCGAGCTGCGCAGGTCGCCCTGGGCGACCAGCTCATCGCCCGGTCCAAGGAGATCCAGGCTCTCGGTGCCTTCGACCGCGAGGACCGGTCCGTGGCCATGGACCTGCTCGGCTTCGAGCGCCAGATCGTGTTCGCCACGCACTCGGTGGCCCTCCCCTTCTCGGCGAGCTCCAAGCTCGATCCCCGGGTGCGCTACGGGGCGACGCGCGCCCACAACCGGCACATGTCGCACTTCTGCGCCAACGACGACCGCCTCCTCGGCGCCGCCATCATCCCCCTCGACGATCCCACCCTGGCCGTCGCCGAGCTCGAGTGGGTGCTCGACAACGGGCTCGACGCCGTGTGGATCCCCCACCGCCCCTGCGGTGAGCGCTCCCCCGGCCATGTGGAGCTCGATCCCTTCTGGGCTCGGCTCGCCGAAGCCGGGGTGCCGTTCCTGCTCCACGTCGGCGGGGCGCCGCTGCAGTCGGCCAAGGCCTGGATGAACAACGGCCGGCCCCCGACCAGGGACTGGCTCGGCGGTGGCGAGAACCTGCGCACCAAGGACATCTCGATCCTGCACCAGGGCCCGGAGACGTTCATCTCGATGATGGTGCTCGACGGTGTGCTCCACCGGCACCCGATGCTGCGGGGGGCGAGCGTGGAGCTGGGTGCCGGTTGGGTGCCCGAGCTGCTGCGGCGTCTCGACTGGGTCGTGCGCCACTGGTCCCGCAACGACGAGGGGCTGCAGACACTGGCCCGCACGCCCTCCGAGCAGCTCACCCAGCAGATGGCCTTCACCCCCTTCGTGTTCGAGGAGGTCGGGTCCTTCATCGAGCAGTCGAGCCCGGATCTCTACCTGTTCTCCTCCGACTACCCCCACATCGAGGGCGGACGCGACCCGATCGGCCGCTTCGAGCAGTCCCTGGGCGACGCACCGGCGGCCGTGCGCGACGCCTTCTACGAGGGCAACTTCCGCCGGGTCTTCCCCCGCCTGGGGGGCTGAGCCCGGCGGGTCCATCGGACCCGATCGGGTGATCGCCAGGCTTGACTCTCGAACGTATGTTCGCTATCCATGGTCTGCATGGGAGGCGGCCCGTTGGGTGAGTGGCAGGCGGCGGTGCTGCCGGTAGTGGTGGGTTCGCAGTGGTCGGTGTCGCAGGCCCGGGCGGGGTTGGTCGAGATCGGTCGGTTGCGGGCGGCGTTGGATGCGGCGCAGGCGGTGCTGGTGGGGGTGCTCGCTGCGGTGTCGGGGCGTGACACGGCGGCGGCGGTGGTGCGGGCCACGAAGATGTCGACGGCCGAGGCTCGTCGGGCCGAGGTGGTGGCCCGGGTGTGCGGGCAGGTGGAGGGGGCGTTGGCGGCGCTGGCCAGTGGTGACGTGTCGGCTGGTCATCTGGTGGCGTTGGGTCCGGTGGCTGATGATGCGGTGGCGGGGTCGTTGCTGGAGCGGGCGGCGGGTGAGGGGGTGGACGATTTCGTGCGGACGGTGCGGCGTCATCGGTTGGAGGTTGACGGGGCGGGTGTGGTGGAGCGTCAGCGTCGGGCGCGGACGGTGCAGTTCTGTCCGACCGAGGATGGTGGGTTGCGGATCCATGCGGTGTTGACCCAGCTGGACGGGGCTCGGGTGCGGTCGGCGGTGGAGCGGCGTTGTGATGAGCGGTGGCGGGTGGCGCATCCGGAGCGGGCGGTGTCGGTGGGGGGTCATGGTGATGAGCCGCGGGATCGCCGAATGGCTGACGCGCTGGTGGAGCTGGTCACCGGTGGTGGTGGCTGCGAGCCCGGTGGTGGGTCCGGCGGTGGGGCCGGTGGTGGGGCCGGCGGTGGGGTGCGGGCGGGGGTGGTCGTGGTGGTGGACGAGGCGTCGATGACGGCGACGGTGGCTGGTGGTGATCCCGTTGCGCTCGATGAGGTGGCGGCGTTGGCTGCTGATGCACGCACGGAGCTGTACGGGGCGGTGCGGTCGATGAACGGTGCGGTGCTGGCCTTCGGGCGGA
>JBIKWW010000289.1:0-5089 GCA_044356125.1 Acidimicrobiia bacterium | reverse complement strand
GCGGTGCACGGGCGGACGAGCCCTGTGCTTCGTGGTGCCTGGCGCGGGTCCCCGATGACGAGCTCGAAGGCGAGCTGGACGGCGAGGCTGACCTGGACGATGCCCTCGACGACGAACTCGACGACGAACTCGACGACGAACTCGACGACGAACTCGACGACGAGCTGAGCCCCGAAGGCACCCTCGAGCACCGCTGACCCCGCTGCCGGCCCCCGGGCCGCGACCCCGGATTCCCCCCGACCGCCTGTCCGGCCCCGCGGTTCCTTCCGGAACCACGTTCGGTGCCCCGTCCGTTCTCATGCTCTCGCTACGCGCCCCGGGTGCGAGCGGCTGAGCGTCCGACCGCCCAACCGCTACCTCCGCCCTTCCCCTCCGGATCGAGAGTGCTCCCGTGACCGAACCCGAACTCCGCAACGTCGCGATCGTCGCCCATGTCGACCATGGGAAGACGACGCTGGTGGACGCCATCCTGCGCCAGACGGGCTCCCTGGGGGCGCGGGCCGTACCGGTCGACCGGGTGCTCGACTCCAACGACCAGGAGCGGGAGCGTGGCATCACGATCTTCGCCAAGCAGGCGTCGGTGCGCTGGGGCCACTACAAGCTGAACCTGGTCGACACCCCCGGGCATGCCGACTTCGGCGGTGAGGTGGAGCGCGGTCTGCACGTCGTCGACGGGGTTCTGCTGCTCGTCGACGCCGCCGAGGGCCCGCTCCCGCAGACCCGGTACGTGCTGTCCAAGGCCATCGACCGGGGTCTGCCCATGGTGCTGGTGATCAACAAGGTCGACCGGCCCGACGCGCGCACGGCCGAGGTGCTCGCCGAGGTGGAGCAGCTGGTGCTCGACCTGCTCGACGGCCGGGAGGATTCGCTGCACCTCATGGACTTCCCGGTGGTGTCGGCCATCGCCCGTGAGGGTCGGGCCGTCGCCGGGGTCGGTGAGCCGGGGGCGGCCGACGACCTGACCCCGCTGTTCGAGGCGATCGTCAAGACCGTGCCCGCTCCCGGCGGCGACCCGGACGCACCCCTCCAGGCGATCGTCCACAACCTCGACGCCTCCGAGTACCTCGGCCGTCTGGCCGTCGGCCGGGTGGTGAACGGGACGCTGCGCAGCTCGGAGCTCGTCGCCCTGTGCCAGGCGCGACCGGCCGAGGGCGTCCCCGGCGGGATCCTGCGCCGGCGGCCGTCGTCGGTGCTCGGCGTGGAGGGCCTGACCCGGGTCGAGGTCGAAGCCGTGACGGCGGGCGACCTGTTCGTCGTCGCCGGGTTCCCCGAGATCGAGATCGGCGACACGATCGCCGACCGCGAGCGGCCCTCGGCGCTGCACCGGCTCACCGTGGACGAGCCCGTGCTCGCCATGACCTTCGGGGTGAACACCGCTCCCACTTCGGGCACCGGCCGCTTCTCCACCTCTCGACAGATCCGGGAGCGCCTCGAGCGCGAGATCCTCGGCAACGTCTCCATCCGGCTGCGCGACACCGGTTCACCGGACGTCATCGAGGTTGCCGGCCGAGGTGAGCTGCAGCTCGCCGTGCTCATCGAGACGATGCGCCGTGAGGGATACGAGCTCCAGGTCAGTCGGCCCGAGGTGATCACCCGGACGGGTCCGGACGGACGCGAGGAGCCCGCCGAGGAGCTGGTCATCGACGTGCCCGACGAGTACGTCGGCGCCTGCACCCAGGCGATCGCTCCGCGGAAGGGGTTCATGACCGACGTACGCCCCGGCGACGTCGGGCGGACGATCCTGCGCTTCGAGGCACCCTCACGGGGTCTGCTCGGTCTCCGCTCCGAACTGCTGACGACCACCCGGGGCACTGCCCTCGTGAACCAGCGTCACATTGGTTACGTGCGCTGGGTCGGGGACCTCCCGGGTCGCATCGGAGGGGCGATGATCGCCGACCGCCGGGGCCCGTCGACCTCCTACGCCATGGACAACCTGCAGTCGCGGGGGACCTTCTTCATCGATCCGGGCGAGGAGGTGTACGAGGGCATGATCGTCGGCCAGAACGCCCGCAGCGAGGACATGGTCGTCAACGTCTGCCGGGAGAAGGAGAAGACCAACATCCGCACCCACGCCCACGACGACCTCGTGAAGCTCCCGCCGAAGAAGGAGATGACCCTCGAGATGGCCATCGAGTGGATCGATGCCGACGAGCTCGTCGAGGTCACCCCCACGCACATCCGGCTCCGCAAGAAGCTCCTGCAGGAGTCCGACCGCCGACGGGCGGCCAAACGGGCGGGCTGATGCCCGGCGGGAGTCGATTCGGTGCGATCTGCGTGTACTGCGCGTCCTCGCCGGGAACCGATCCCCGCTGGGGGCGGCTGGCCGACGATCTCGGTGGCCTGCTCGGGTCGAACGGCATCCGGCTCGTCTACGGGGGTGGTCGGGCCGGTCTGATGGGCCGGGTGGCCGACGCCTGCCTGGCGACGGGTGGCGAGGTGACCGGAGTGATCCCGGTCGGCCTCTTCGACCGGGAGGTGGCGCACCGGGGCCTGACCGAACTGGTCGAGGTGCGGACCATGCACGAGCGCAAGACCGTGATGTTCGAGCGTTCCGACGCCTTCGTCGCGCTGCCCGGAGGGTTCGGGACGCTCGAGGAGCTGGCCGAGGTCATCACGTGGGCGCAGATCGGCGTGCACCGCAAGCCCATCGCCTGCGTCGACGCCGACGGCTACTGGCAACCCCTCTTCGCGTTCGTGGAACGGGCGGTGGGCGAGGGCCTGATGCGGCCCTCGAACGCCTCGCTGGTGGCGAGGGCCGGATCGGTCTCCGAGGTGCTCGACGTGCTCGCTGCGTACGACGCCCCCTATGAGCCGAAGTGGGTCGACCCCTGAGCGCGGTCAGGGGCCGCTCCGACGGCGGCGCGTTCCATCACGACATCATCACGGGTCCTGCGTAGCGTCGTGTCCGTGACTTCCCCCTGTCGCCGTGCACCGGCCCGGTCCCGGTCCGCCCGGGCCCTGTCCGCCCTGGCCGTCATGATCGTCGTGGCGTCGGCGTTCGCGGCGGTGGTTCCCGCTTCGGTTCCCGGCGCCGTTCCCGGGGCCGAGGCCCGAGCCGTACCCGCGCTGACGAACGCGGCGGTCACGCCGAGAGCTGCTGCGAAGAAGCCGTCGCGGACGACCACGACGCTGCGCCGCCGGGCGACCACGACCACGAGGCGTCGGGCGACGACCCAGGCCCCGGTGGTCACCCCGGCCCCGACCTCGCCTCCCGCCATCGTGGCGGTCCCGATCGACGCGTCGGCGACGGTCCCCCCGACGCTGCCGCTGGTCGTCGACCCCGCCCAGACCCGCCCGCCGGACACCGTCGCGACCGGGGCCGCCGGAGCGCCGACCACGACCACGCGACCGGTGGCCACGACCACGCTCGTGCCCGCTCCCGCTCCGGCTCCGGCCCCGCTGCCGCTCCGGGGCTCGGCAGCCACGCTGGAGCCCTACCGGGGCCTCGGGGCCTGGGTCGACATGTACGACTGGACGGTGCAGTGGTCCCGTCGTGCCGTGCCCCCCGTGGGGCTGCCCCAGATCGACCAGATGGCAGCGGCGGGCGTGCAGACCCTCTACATCCAGGCGGCCCAGTGGAGCTCGCCCGGAGACCTGCTCGAACCGAATCTCCTGATCCCGATGATCGACCGGGCCCACCAGCTCGGCATGGCCGTCGTCGTCTGGTACCTGCCGACGCTGCAGGACGTGAACACGGACCTGCGCAAGACGGTGGCCATCGCCTCGCTCGACGTCGACGGCATCCAGATCGACATCGAGGACCGCGCCGTCGTGAAGGAGGTCCCCGAACGGAACCGGCGCCTGCGGATCTACCTGTCCCAGCTCCGGGGGCTCCTGCCGGGGCGGGTCCTGACCGCCGACATCGTGTCGCCGATCCTGCTCGACGCCGTGCCCGACCGATGGACCTACCCGGGGGTGGCACCCCGGGTTCCGGCGCTGTGGTGGGGTGGGCCCTTCCCCTACGGCGACCTCGTCACCACGTTCGATCTCATCGCCATCCAGGCCTACTGGACGGACCGCAGCGCCTCCGGCGGATGGCGGGACCCCTACCAGAACATCACCGAGAGCGTGCGTCGGGTCAGGGCCGCTGCCGGTCGGGCCGACTACCCCGTCCACGTGATCGGCGGCATCCCCAACCGCGCCACGCTGAACGACGTCTCCGGGTTCCTGCAGGCCGCCCGCGACGCCGGTTCTTTCGGCCTGAGCGTCTACGACTGGGCCACCACGCCGTCCACCTGGTGGCCGTTGCTGTGGAGCGCCCGCTCCGTCGCCGACCCGCGCTTCGTCCCGGCGCCGGCCCCTCCGTTCGTCCCCTACGTGCAGCCGCCCCCTCCGACCGTGACGACCGCGCCCGGAGCGACCACCACGGTGCCGGGCGCGGCCCCGGCGACGGTGGCCGCCCCGCCGTCGGGAACCGCTCCGACCCTGCCACCCGTCGGCTCCTGAGGGGCGGGAGCGGGGGAGTACCGTGGCCGTCGTGGGATCACGAGGCACCGGCCCGGAAACCGCGCTGCTCGCCGATCTGCGGGCTGCCGTCGGTCCCCGATTCGTTCTGACGTCACCGGCCGAGCACGCGCTCTACGCCCGCGACGCTTCGGCGTTGGCCCCTGGCGATCCGGGGATCGTGGTCCTGCCGGCGACCACGGCCGAGGTCGCCGCCGTGGTCGCCATCGCCGCCCGTCACGGTCGTCCGATCACGCCCCGTGGCTCGGGGACCGGCCTGGCCGGCGGGGCGCTGCCGGTCGATCGGCCCGTCGTCGTGGTCACCGCCCGGATGAACCGCCTGATCGAGGTGGATCCGGTGGAACGGACGGCATGGGTGGAGCCCGGGATGCTGAACCTGGATCTCACCCGCGAGGTCCACCGACTCGGGCACCACGTCCACTACGCCCCCGATCCGTCCAGCCAGCAGTCGTGCTCCATCGGCGGCAACGTGGGCACCAACGCCGGCGGACCACACTGCCTCCTGCACGGGGTGACGAGCGCCCACGTGCTCGCCGTCGAGGTCGTGCTGGCCGACGGCGAGGTCGTCGTGCTGGGATCCGACGTCCCCGACCGGCCCGGCTACGACCTCCGGGGCCTGTTCGTG
>JBIKWW010000189.1:0-6747 GCA_044356125.1 Acidimicrobiia bacterium | reverse complement strand
CGTGGCGGCTGCCGCCGCCGATCTGGTCGAGGCCGCCTCCTGGCTCCACGAGGTCCCGGTCGGGCCGGTCCTGGCGCCCGGGGTCCATCTGGCCGTGGTCGCCGAGCCATCGGTGCGCGCCGGGGTGCTGCGGGCCCTCCTGCTGCGCCTGACCCTGGAGCTCGGCCCTGCCGACCTGCGCCTGATCGTGCAGACCGACCCCGACGGGGCCCCGGGCTGGGAGTGGACGGCCCCGCTGCCCCACCTGCGCCATCCCGACGACGCCGGCCTGCTCGTCGCTCCCGACCCGACCTCGGCCGCCGGGCTCGCGTCAGCGCTCACCACCGGGCCCGCAACGGGCTCCGCCCTGGTGGTGGTCGCCACGGACCGGTCGGGCCCTCCGGTACCGGGCGGGGATCGTCCGGCGGGCGCCGTGCTGGTCGAGGGTGTGGATACGTCGGCGTTCCTCGCCGACACCACGACCGACGCGCTCGTCCACGACACCGCTACCGACTCGTGGAGCCTCGTGCGCTTCGGTGCCGGGCCACGCCCCGGTGGTGATCCCCTGGCCACGCTCGACTCCGCCGAAGGGGTGCTCGTGCCCGACGCCGTCGACGAGCCGGTGGCCGCCGCCGTCGCCTCGCTGGTGGGGACCTGGAGCGATCCGCTGGCCGCCGGTTCCGCCGCCCGCCCTCCCGACGTCGTGTCGCTGCGCGACCTCGCCGGACTGCCCGCGACCACGATCGGCCGCCCCGGACCCGGGGAGGGCGGCGACGACGTCGATCCCGGGTCGACCGATGCGATCGCCGCCGCCTGGGCCGCGTCCCGGGCCGCCGGCCCCGGGCGGCTGGCGGCCACCATCGGCTGCACGGCCGCGGGTCCCTGGACCGTCGACCTCGCCACCGACGGACCGCACGCGCTCGTCGCCGGCACCACCGGTTCCGGCAAGAGCGAACTCCTGAGGAGCCTGGTGCTCGGCCTCGCCCTGGCGCACCCGCCGTCGACGGTGACCTTCGTGCTCGTCGACTACAAGGGCGGCGCCGCGTTCCGGGGCCTGGAGTCGCTTCCCCACACGGTCGGCCTGGTCACCGATCTCGACGCAGCGCTGGCCCGCCGGGCCCTGATCTGCCTGGAGGCCGAGCTGCGACACCGCGAGCAGGTGCTCGCCGCCCGGGGTGCGGGGGCGATCACCGATCCGGCCCTGGCCGGAGGCACCGGAGGCACCGCGCAACCCGGCCGCCTCGCCCGCCTCGTCGTCGTCATCGACGAGTTCGCCACGATGGTCAAGGAGCTCCCCGGCTTCGTGCGGTCGCTGGTCGACATCGCCCAGCGCGGCCGCAGCCTGGGCGTCCACCTCGTGCTCGGGACCCAGCGGCCGGGCGGGGTCCTCGACGACGACATCCGGGCCAACACCGCGGTGCGGATCGCCCTGCGGGTCACCGACGCCGCCCACTCGGTGGATGTCGTCGGCACGCCGGCCGCGGCCCAGCTCCCCCGGACCCGACCGGGCCGCGCCATCGCCCGGCTGGGGCCCGCCGAGCACCACCTGGTCCAGATCGCGACGGCGGCCGTCCCGGCGGGGGGCCGCGACCCGGGCCCTCCGCCGACGGGCATCGCCGCCGCGCTCGCCGCCGCGCTCGCCGCCGCGCTCGCCGCCGCAGCGGGCACCGCCCAGCCCACCACCGGCCAGCCGGCCGCTCACGATGCAGGCCTCGACACAGGTCTCGACGCAGGTCTCGACGCAGGTCTCGACAACCTCGTGGCGCTGTGCCGCACGGTGGCCGATCGCACCGGCGAGCCGACTCCCCGACGACCCTGGCCCGATCCACTGCCCGCCCGGCTCGGGTGGGAGACCCTCGTGCCGGGGCCGGATGGTCGATGGCCGGTCGCCCTGCTCGACCAGCCCGGGCTCCAGCGGGTCGATCCCGTCGCCGTCGACCCCGCCGACGGCAGCATCGCCGTGATCGGCGCAACCGGCTCGGGCACCTCCGCGGCACTGCGCACGATCATCTGCGCGCAGATGATGTCGAGGTCGGCCGACCAGCTCCACGTGTGGCTGATCGACGGCGGGAACCAGCGACTCGCACCACTGGCCCGCTTCCCCCACACCGCTGGGTGCACGACGGTCCGGGACGGGGAGCGCCTCGAGCGGGCCATCACCGCCCTGCACGACGAGCTGGTCCGCCGCCAGGGACTCGGCACCGCAGCCACGGCCGCCGAGCCGGCGCAGATCCTGGCCATCGACGGCCTCGCGACCCTGCGGGCCGCGCTCGACGACGTCCACGGGCGGGGCCTGCTCGACCGGTTGCACCAGATCCTGTCCGACGGTCCGGCCGTGGGCATCCGGGCGGTGGTCACCACGGACCGCGTCCAGGGCATCCCGTTCTCGATGCTGGCGTCACTGCCGAGGCGCCTCGTGGGCCAGGTGGCCGACGCCGGCGACCTCACGCTGCTCGGGTTGCGAGCCGACGACACGCTCCGGCTGGGCCGGGGCCGGGTGATCGACAGCTCCACCCGCGCCCTGATGCAGCTCGCCGAGGTGACCGACGCCGACCTCGAACGCCTCGCCGCTGCCTGCACCCCGCCGCGGCACCGCCCGGTGGCCCGCGTCGAGGTGCTGCCCGAAACGGTGGGGCTCGGCGACCTGCCCGGCCCGCTGACCGGGCCGGGGATCGGTTCACGCTCCGGATCCGGCGGCGTGCTGTCGCTTCCCGTCGGCCTGCTCGACGATCTCCGGACGGCCGAGCTCGTCCTGCACGCCGGGGACTCGGTGCTGGTGACCGGCCCGGCCCGGTCCGGTCGGTCCTGGACGCTCGCCCTCATCGCCGTGCAGGCGGCGCGGGCGGCCCGTCCCGTCCACGTGGTCGCCGGGCCCCGCTCGGGCCTGCTGCGGGCCCTGGCCGGGGCGCCGAGCGGCCCCGTCAGCCTCCACGGCCCCGTCAGCCTCCGCGGCCCCGTCAGCCCCCTCGCCCTGCACGAGTCCATCCACGTCCACGAGTCGATCCACGTCCACGAGTCGATCCACGTCCACGAGTCGATCCACGTCCACGAGTCGATCCACGTCCACGAGGACCTCCACCAGGCCTGGGCCCACGCCGACCGGGCCGACCCGGACGGCCCGGTCCCGCTGCTCCTGGTCGACGACGCCGATCTCCTGCCCGACGCCCCGGCTGCGCTCGCCGCCGCCCTGCAGCGCCGCCACCCGGGCCTCTGCGTCGTGGCCTCCGGCCGGGCCGACGCCCTCCGCAGCGCCTACGGGCACTGGACCGTCCCCATCCGGCGCAGCCGCGTGGGGATCGCCCTGCGCCCCGACGTGGATCTCGACGGCGAGCTGTGGTCCACCCCCCTGCCCCGGCGCCGGCCCCGGCGGCTGCCTCCCGGGCGGGGCTACCTCGTCGCCGACGGCGAGGCGGTGCTCGTCCAGCTCGCCGTTCCCGGCTGACTCCCAGCTCGGGGTCCCGGCTGACTCCCAGCGCGCCGTCCCCGCTGGGCCCCTCGCTGACCCCTCGTTGACCCCTCGCTGACCCCTCGTTGACCCCTCGTTGACCCCTCGCTGACCCCGAACGGACCCGAACGGACCCGAACGGCCGGGCCCGGCGCCTCGCTCCCCACGGCGGCCAGCGTGATTCCGCACCCACGGCGGTACAGTGCCGGGCCGTGCGCATCGACACCGGTTCCCCGTCCGACCTGAGCAGCGTCGCCGCCGCCGTCCGAGCCCAGGAAGCCGCCGGCTACGACGGCTCGTGGGTGGCCGAGACGAGCCGGGACCCGTTCCTGCCCCTCGCCCTCGCCGCCGAGCACTCCTCGACCATCGAGCTCGGCACCTCGATCGCGGTGGCCTTCGCCCGCAGCCCGATGACCCTGGCAGCCACCGCCAACGACCTCCAGCAGTACTCCGAGGGCCGCTTCCTGCTCGGGCTGGGCAGCCAGATCAAGGCCCACATCGAGAAGCGCTTCTCGATGCCGTGGTCGCACCCGGCGGCCCGGATGCGGGAGTTCATCCTGGCCATGCGGGCCATCTGGGACTGCTGGAACAACCGCACCAAGCTCGAGTTCCGCGGCGAGTTCTACACGCACACGCTCATGACCCCGTTCTTCGACCCGGGCCCCAACCCCTTCGGCGCTCCGAAGGTGTACCTGGCCGGCGTGGGCGAGCTGATGACCGAGGTCGCCGGTGAGACCTGTGACGGCTTCATCGCCCACGGCTTCACGACGGCCAGCTACCTGCGCGACGTGACCATTCCCGCCCTCGAGCGGGGCCTGGCCAAGAGCGGGCGCACCCGGGCCGATCTCGACGTCTCCTACCCCGTGTTCATCGTGACGGGCCGCAACGACCAGGAGTTCGAGGCCGCCGCCGTCGGCACCCGCAAGCAGATCGCCTTCTACGGGTCCACGCCCGCCTACAAGGGCGTGCTCGACCTCCACGGCTGGGGCGATCTCCAGGGCGAGCTCAACACCTTGTCGAAGCGGGGCGAGTGGGACCAGATGGGCCGCCTGATCACCGACGACATCCTGGACGCCTTCGCCGTCGTCGCCGGACCCAGGGAGCTCCCCGGCCTGCTGCGCCAGCGCCTCGACGGTCTCGCCGACCGCATCAGCTTCTACATGCCGTACAAGACCGAGCCCGGCGAGCTCGAGGAGCTGGTCGCCGCCCTCAAGGCCGCCTGACCCGTACCGGGCCGTGGCACCGGTCCTTCGCCGTCGCGCCCTGCGCCGGGGCCTGGCCCTGGCTGCGGCAGCCGTCGTCGTCGGCTGGGCCGGTGCCGGCACCGCAGCGCCGGGGGCTTCGGCGCAGGAGCAGGCCCCCATGGCCCTCCCGGCCCCGACCGACCCGGCGTGGCTGTCGCTGATCAACAGCTACCGCGCCGCCGCCGGCCTCCCGGCGGTGGCCGACGAACCGGCCTGGACCCCCTCGGTGCGGGCCCACGCCGCCTACACGGTGCTCAACGCCGTCGTCGCCCATCAGCAGAGCGCCAACCTGCCCGGCTTCTCTCCCGACGGGAACCTGGCGGCCCGCAACTCGGTCCTCAGCTACTGGTCCGACGACCGTGACGACCGCACGCTGGTCGAGATGTGGATGACGGGACCGTTCCATCTCGTGCACATCATCGAGCCGCGCCTGCAGCGGGTCGCCTTCGCGTCCGCCCGTCAGGTGCCGGGCAGTCGGGGCGGGTCGGCCGCCGTGCTCGACATCGGCCGTGGCCGCGGGCCACGCGTGACGGTCTCCGATGCCGTGCTGTTCCCCGGGCCGGGTGCGTCGGTCCCCGTCGGGGCGTTCCTGGTGGAGAACCCCGACCCGTTGACCCACTGCGGCTGGCGGGCCCCGGCCGGGCTGCCGGTCGTCGCCCTGCTGCCGAGCCCTCCGGGCCGCGATCTGGCCGGGTCGATCAGCAGCGGCGGGCAGTTCCTCGACCTCTGCATCGTCGACGCCTCGTACCGCAACCCGAATGCCGCCACCCAGCGGACCGGCCGGGCGATCCTGGCCGAGAAGAACGCCGTGCTGCTGATCCCACGCACCCCCCTCCCGCCCGATCGCAGCTACGACGTGACGCTGCGCTCCGGCGGACGGAGCTGGGCCTGGTCGTTCCGGGTGGGCCCGCCGGGCGCCGCCGTGGAGCCGGCCCGGCCGCTGACGGTCACACCCCGGACCCGCTGACCGGCGCACCCCCGCCGGTCCCCGGAGCCTGGCCCCGACACCGCCCCGGAACCCGGGGTCAGCCGATCGGTTCCAGGGAGTCGTCGAGGTACCGAGTACGGCACAGCGAGCGCTGGAGCTTCCCCGACGACGTCTTGGGCAGCGTTCCCGGCACCACCAGCACGATGTCGTCGGCCGGGATGCCGACGGACTCCCGGACCCGCTGGGCCACGGCCCCGCGCACCCCGTCGGCCGAGGAGCTCCCGGTCCCGTCGTCGAGCTTGGCCTCGGCCACGACGACCACGGCCTCCTTGCCCTTGCGGCCCTCGACACCGAAGGCGATGACGTTGCCCGGCCGCACCCCGGCCACCTGGGCGACGGCCCGCTCGATGTCTTCGGGCCAGACGTTGCGGCCGCCGATGATGATGACGTCCTTCATGCGGCCGCACACGACGAGCTGACCGCCGACGAGGTAGCCGAGGTCGCCGGTGCGCAGCCAGCCGTCGGGCGTGAACAGGGCGGCCGTGGCGTCGGGGCGGCGGAAGTAGCCGGGGGTGACCGACGTGCCCCGGATCTGCAGCTCGCCGACCTCGCGGTCGCGGCAGGGCCGGTGGGTGTCGGGGTCGGCGATGCGGACCTCCATCCCCTCGACCGGCCGGCCGAGCAGGGCGAGCTCCCGGGCCCCGGGCACGTCGTGGGCCGATGGCGCGGCGTAGCGGTCGCCCTCCAGCGCCGCCCGGTCGACGACGTCGACGGCGAGGCCGGCCCCGACACCGGGGAAGGTCACGGCCAGCGTGGCCTCGGCCATGCCGAAGGCGGGGAACACCGCACCCCTACCGAGGCTGTGGCGCGCCCCGGCGGCGATGAAGGAACGCACGGTCGCCGGGTCGACGGGCTCGGCCCCGTTCAGCGACACCCGCAGGCTCGACAGGTCGAGGGCGTCGCCGCGGCCGAGGGCCCGGGCGGCGAGGACGTAGCTGAAGTTGGGACCGGCGGTGTGGGTCCCCCGGTAGGTGGAGATCCAGTCCATCCAGCGCGCCGGGGCGGCCAGGAAGTCCTGGGGGGCGCCGAGCACGAGGTCGACGCCCGCCGACAGCGGTGTCGTCAGGAGGCCGCTGAGGCCCATGTCGTGG
>JBIKWW010000006.1:0-21903 GCA_044356125.1 Acidimicrobiia bacterium | reverse complement strand
ACACGCTCATGCTGGCCGGCAGCGTGGTCACGCTCGAGGGCCGCCACTTCGACGCCGAGGCCCTGCTCGACGCCATCGACCGCGAACGGGTCACCTCGATGAGCATCGTGGGTGACGCCTTCGCCAAGCCCATCGTCCGGGCCCTCGACGCCCATCCCGGACGCTGGGACTTCTCCTCGATGCGGGTGATGATCTCGTCGGGGGTCATGTGGAGCGCCGAGACGAAGGCGGCGCTGCTGCGGCACAACCCCCGCCTGCTGATGCTCGACTCCCTGGGCTCCTCGGAGGCCATGGGCATGGCGTCGTCCACCACCGACGGCAGCTCGGGTGCGCAGACGGCCTCCTTCCGGCTCAGCCCGAACACCCGGGTGATCACCGAGGACGGGCGCGACGTCGTGCCCGGCTCCGGTGAGCAGGGACTGATCGCCCTGCGGGGCCGGGTGCCCGTCGGGTACTACAAGGACGAGGCCAAGTCGGCGGCCACCTTCCGGGTCATCGACGGTGTCCGCTACTCGATCCCGGGGGACTGGGCGTCGGTCGAGTCCGACGGCACGCTCAAGCTCCTCGGGCGCGGCTCGCAGTGCATCAACACGGGCGGCGAGAAGGTGTTCCCGGAGGAGATCGAGGAGGCGCTCAAGCACCATCCGGCGGTGCTCGACGCGGCCGTGGTTGGGGTGCCCGACGAGCGCTTCGGCGAGGCGGTGACGGCCATCGTGGAGCTGCGTCCCGGGTCGGAGGTGGACGACGCCGGGCTCATCGCGCACGTGCGCGGGCACCTCGCCGCCTACAAGTCACCCAAGCGGATCATCCGGGTCGACTCCGTCGGCCGGGCCCCCAACGGCAAGCTCGACTACCGCCGGCTCAAGGAGCTGGCGGTGGCCTCGGCGGGCTGACGGGACCGGGTCGGCGGAGCCCTCAGGCGGGCTCGTTCAGGCAGGCTCGTTCAGGCGGGCTCGTTCAGGCGGCGGCGACGAGCGGGGTCTGGTCCCGCACGCCCCAGGGCCAGCCGTAGAGCCCGAGCAGATCGAGGAACGGCACGGCGTCGAACGCCTCGGGTCCGAGCACGCCGGTGCCCCGCCAGACGCCCGTGGCCAGCAGCTCGAGCGCGATCACGGGGTTGATCGCCGTCTGGAAGGCGACGGCCTGGGCGCCGTACTCCCGCATCGAGTCGGCGTTGTCGACCACGTGGTACAGGTACACCTCGCGGTGGACGCCGTGGCGGTCGAGGCCCTTCACCCACGTGCCCGCGCACGTCCTGCCCGACATGCGGTGGCCGAGCTTGGCCGGGTCGGGCAGGGTGGCGGCGAGCACGTCGCGGGGCGAGACCTCCACGCCGCCGACGCGCACCTTGCGCGTCTGGTCGAGGCCGATGAGACGCAGGGTCTTCAGCACCTCGATGAACTCACGGCCGAGTCCGTACTTGAAGGTGACCCGCCCGACGTCGATCCAACGCGGCATCAGGAGCACCTCCTCGTGCTCCACGTTCACGCACTCGAGCGGGCCGATGCCCTCGGGGAAGTCGAAGACCTCGGGCTCGGAGAACGGCTCGGTCGTGTACCAGCCGCGCTGGCGCTCCCAGATGACCGGGGGGTTCAGGCACTCCTCGATGGTCGTCCAGATGGAGAACGTCGGGGCGAACCCGTGGCCCTCGATCACCAGGTTGCCGCCGTCGCGCACGCCGATCTCGTCGATGCGGGCGAAGAGGTGGTCGGCTGCGTACCGGGCGAACACGTCGGACATCCCGGGCTCGACGCCCATGCCCACGATGGCCAGGTTGCCCCGGGCCGCCCACCGATCGGCGGCGGCCAACTGGGCCTCGCCGAGGGGCCGGCCGAGCAACTCGTAGGGGCGCTCCGGGTGGGGCTCGGAGAGGTGCATGGCCATGTCGAGGTAGATCACCCCGGCGCGCTCGGCGGCGTCGAAGATGGGCGGGTTGAAGCGGGGGTCGCAGGCGTTGACGACGGCATCGACGCGGTGGGTCCGCATCAGGGCCTCGACGGTCGCGGTGTCGGACGCGTCGATGCGGATGGCGGTGCTGGGCAGACCGGCCTCGGCGGCCCCGGCAGCGACCTGCTGTGCTCGGTGCAGGTCGACATCGGCGACGACGAGGTGATGGGCGAAGCGGCGTCGTGATGCGATGGCGGCGACGGCACTGCCGACGGCCCCGCATCCGATGATCATGACGTTCATGCAGGCTCCTGGGTCGGGGGACAGGGCCGGCGGGTCACCGGGGTGACGCGCCGGGGTGCCCGCGCCGCGGGGCCGGTGCCTTACGACACCGTGACCCCTGCGTCGAGGGCTTCCACCAGGTGATCGAGGTCGGTGTCCTCGATCACCAGCGGCGGACAGAAGGCGATGGTGGAGGCGGGGATGGGACGGGCGATGGCACCGTGGTCGAGCATCGTGCGCCGCACGGCGGCGGGGTCGACGCCGGGATGCAGGCCCACGGCCCACACGGCCCCCTCCCCCCGGACCTCGGCGACCTTGCCGGCGGCCAGGATCCGGTGCAGGCCCGCCGACAGGCGGGCACCCACATGGCGGGCCCGCTCGACGAGGTGCTCGCGGTCCATGATCCCGAGCACGGCGAGGCCGGCGGCGCATGCCGTGGGGTGCCCCGAGTAGGTGTAGCCGTGGCGCAGCAGGAAATCAGGGTCGGCCTCGAGCGGGCCGCGCACGGCCGGCCCCACGATCACCCCGCCGAGGGGGATGTAGCCCGACGTGGCCCCCTTGGCGAAGGTGACGAGGTCGGGGGTGACCCCGTAGTGCTGGGCGCCCCAGAAGGACCCGAGGCGCCCGAACCCGGCGATGACCTCGTCGAGGATCAGGAAGGCGCCGTGCTGGTCGGCCAGGGCGCGCAGGCCCTGCAGGTAGCCGGGCTTGGGCGGGTGCACCCCACCGGCGCCCTGCACGGGCTCGGTGATGATGGCGGCGATGCGGCCCTGGTGCTGGGCGCAGGCGGCCCCCATGGCGTCGAGATCGTGCTGGGGCACCTGCACGACGTCGCCCAGCATGGTGCCGAAGCCGGCCCGGTTGAGCGGCAGGCCGGTGGCGGCCATGCCCCCGTAGTTCACGCCGTGGTAGCTCTGGACCCGGCTGATGATCACGGTCTTCTCGGGGTGGCCGGCCTGCACGTGGGCGATCCGCGCCAGCTTCATGGCCGAGTCGACGGACTCCGAGCCACCGCTCGTGAGGAACACGCGGGCGTCGGGCATGGGGGCCCGGGCGGCGATCTCGGTGGCGAAGGCGTCGGCCGGCTCGTTGGTGAAGATGTCGAACGTGTGGTACGCCTCGATCGCAACCATCTGCGCGCGTACGGCATCGGCGATCTCCGCCCGCCCGTGGCCCACGTTGGCGTACCAGAGGCTCCCCATCCCGTCGACGTAGCGGTTGCCGCGGTCGTCGAACACGATGGCGCCCTCGCCGCGCACGATGCGGATGAAGCCCTCGGCGGGCAGCGACGGCTTGGCGAACGGGTGCAGCAGCGCAGGTGTGCTCATTGGACCGGGACCCCCCAGGCGTAGGACTCCTTGTGGAGCCGCAGGTACATGAACGTCTCGGTCTCGCGCACTCCGGGGAAGACGCGCAGCGTCGAGTTGAGGAGATGGACGAGGTGCTCGTCGTCGACGCAGATCACCTCGGCGAGCAGATCGAAGCTCCCGCCCGACTGCACCACGTAGGCCACCTCATCGAGCTTCGACAGGGCCTCGGCGACCTTGGTGGCGTCCCCGTCGACGCGCATCCCGACCATGGCCATGCGCTGGAACCCGAGCCGGAGCGGGTCGGTGACGGCGACGATCTGCATGACGCCCTCGTCGATCAGGCGCTGCACCCGCTGACGTACCGCCGCCTCGGACAACCCGACCTTGTTGGCGATGGCGGTGTAGCTGCGCCGCCCGTCCTTCTGCAGCTCGACGATGATCGACGTGTCGATCTCGTCGATGGGGCGGCGCTCGGGCCGCCGGTCGGGGCGGGTTCGGCTCGCTGGCTTGCGGGACATGTCGGGGCTCGGGTCGGGCGCTCGGGTCGGGGTCTCCGGACGAGGTCACCCTACTTCGATTCGAGCGCGCCCGGGGTCTTCCCGCGACGGAACCCGTGGTCGGTGTGGGCTCAGGCGCCCCGAGTCGAACCGGATGCGGTGCGGTCCGGCGACAGGACGGCCACGGCCTCCTTGGTGTCCTTCTTGTTGGCCTCCCGGACCTTGGGCCAGCCCCAGAACGCTCCGCCGGCGATCAGGGCGACGGTGGCGACGGCGATGATGGCCAGCGGACGCCGGTTGGCCGAGGGCCAGCCCCGGACCCGGCGCAGCTCGTCCTGCTGGCGCAGCACCGCTTTGCGGTCGGCCCGGCGCAGGGTGGCGGTGTCGATCACGGACTCGACCGGGTCCGACCACGACACGGTGCCCGGCCGCAGCGGCTCGCCCTCGATGGTGATCTCGAAGGACTCGCCCCCCGCCGACCGGACGGCCCAGATGGTGAGGGTGTGCCCGTCGGGGGTCGGGCCGGTCATGCCGAACTCGCTGCGCAGCCGCCCGAGATCACCGATCCGGGCCAGCGGCGCGCCGCGCAGGACGACCTCCACGACGGTCATGGCGAAGTCCCATCGCACGAGGACGATCTCGTCGCCGTTGCGGTCGCTGAACACCTGATGGGGCACGCCGGGCTCCTCGGCTCCGTGGGTCGGCAAGGGTGACCGACGGCCACTGCGTCCCCTATCGGCCGGTCAGCGGCGGGGCTGTAGCAGTCGGCCCCGGAGTCGGGCAGCGGGACCCGTGCGGATGGCCCGCGAGCCCCATCCGCCGGCCAGCGCGATGGCGGCAGCGGCGACGAGGGGCGTGTCGTTCCAGCGGACGTAGGGGGTGAGCCCCCGGCGGTGCGGCACGTCGGCGACGAGCACGTCGGCGACCTGGCGGCGGGTGCGGGCGAGGAGGCGCCCCCGGTCGTCGATCACGGCGTTGATCCCGGTCGGGGAGGCCTGGACGACCCAGCGGCCGGTCTCGCGGGCCCGCAGCCGGGCCGCCGCCAGCTGCTGGGTGGGGACCATCGACGAGGTGTAGGAGGCGGTGTTGGTGGGCAGCAGCACGACCTCGCCACCGGCCCGCACCCCACCGCGGGAGCGGTCGTCGAAGAACCCCTCGTAGGAGATCAGCACGGCGAAGGTGCCCTGCGGGGTGCGCAGCACGCCCGGCCCCGATCCGGCCACGGCGTCGCTGGCCGGCAGGGGGATCCCGAGTCCCTCGATGAGGCCGCGGAAGGGGAAGTACTCGCCGTAGGGCACGCGGCGGACCTTGTCGAAACGGTCGAGGACCTGCCCGTCGGGGGTGATCGCCACCTGCGCGTTGGTGAAGCGTCCGGGCCCGGCGTCCTCGGTGATCCCGGCCAGCAGGGTGGCCCCGGAGCGGCGGGCCAGGCCGGACATCACGGCGAGCTGCGGGCTGCCCTCGAGCCGTTCGACGTCGACGACGTTCTCCGGCCACAGGATGAGCTCCACCCCGGCGGGGACCGCTGCGGTGGCGGCGACGGCCGCCTCGAAGGTGCGGCGGGCGTTCTCGGCCGAGGCCCGCAGGCCCAGCTCGCCACCCCCCTGGACGGCGGCGATGGCGGTGACCGGGCCCGACGGGGTGGTGCCGTCGGGGGCGACCTGGGCCAGTGCCACCAGGCTGAACAGGCCGGCGAGGGCCGAGGCGTGGAAGGAGGGCGCCATCCGGAGGTGCGGACGGGGCAGCAGATCCCCGAGCGCCGTGCCGAGGACGGCGACCGTCCCGACGATGAGCAGGCGGCCGCCATAGGGGGCGAGGGCGGCGAAGGGGCCGTCGGCCTGGCCGAGGTCGATCCCGCCGAGGGGCAGCCCGCCGAAGGGCCACAGGGACCGCACGATGTCGGCGACGACCACTCCGGCGGGCAGGGTCAGCAGGATGGCCCGGCGCCGGTCCGTCCGCACCACGGCGATCCCGATCATCGTCATGGTCGCCTCGATCAGCCCGACGACGATCCCGCCCGGCAGGGAGAACTGCGTCATCCACCACAGCGACGGCACGTACAGCGCGGCGCCGAAGACGAAGCCGAGCAGGAGCCGACGCCGCAGCGGGGCGCCGCGCAGGGCGACGGCGAGCAGGGCGATGCCGGGGATGGCGAGCGGCCACCAGCCGAAGGGCGGCACCGTGAGGGTGACGAGCACGCCGCCGGCGGCGGCGAGGGGGGTCGTTCGTCGGGCCGGCGCCATGGCCCGACCATCGTCGCATGCACCCGGAACCCCGGGATCCGGTCCCGTCGTCCCCGACGGCCCAGACGGATGAGACGGCCCCGACGCCTCAGACGGCTCAGACGGCGAACAGGTCGCCCATGCGCTCGACGCGGGCCAGCACCTCCGGTGCGGTGAAGCGCAGCGGCGCCCCGTCGGCAGCGGCGAGCACCTCGTCCCAGGTGACCGGGGTGGACACGGTGGGCTCCTGCCGGCCCCGCAGCGAGTACACGGCCACGGTGGTCTTGGCCGTCACGTTCTGGCTCCAGTCGATCAGCACCTTGCCCGGGCGGAGCTCCTTGGCCTGGCGGGACACGACGAGCTCCGGTACGGCGCGCTCCAGGCCCTCGGCGACGGTCCGGGCCAGTGCCGTGGTGCCCGTCGGACCCTCGAAGGGCATCGGCTCGGAGGGGACGGCGTAGAGCTGCAGGCCCTTGGAGCCGCTCGTCTTGGCCCGCAGCGCCAGGCCCAGCGGCTCGATGGCCCGGCTCACCAGCACGGCCACGCGGGCGCACCCGGTCATGCCCGTCTCCGGGCCCGGGTCGAGGTCGAACACGATCCGGTCGGCGGTCCACTGGCCGATGGCGGCCCGGTGCAGGGGGACGTGCAGCTCGAGGGCGGCGAGGTTGGCGGCGTAGAGCAGGGTGGCGAGGTCGTCGACGACCCCGTAGGTCACGCCGCCGATGTCCACCCTGGGCACCCACGCCGGTGTGTGCGCCGGGAGGTGCTTGTTGAAGAAGTGCGGGCCCCCGGTGCCGTCCGGCCATCGGACCATCGTGACCGGGCGGCCGCGGACATGGGGGAGCATGACAGGTGCGATGCGCGCGTAGTAGTCGATGACCTGCGCCTTGGTGAAGCCGCCCGGGTAGAGGGGCTTGTCGAGGTTGGTGAGGGCCAGGGTGCGGTCGCCGACGGTGATGGTGGCCCGGCGACCCGGGGCGGCCATGGCCGCGGCCTCAGGCCGACTGCTTCATGGCCGCCAGGCTGGCCTCCAGCGCGGCCATCAGGTCGACCACCTTGGGGGCCTCGACGGGCTCGGGGGCGGCGATGGTCGCCCCGGACGCCTTGGCCTCGATCAGGGCCAGCACCTGGCCGCGATAGGCGTCGTGGTACTTGGAGGGCTCGAAGGCGGCGGTCGACGACTCGATCAGCATCCTCGCCATGTCGAGCTCGCGGGGGGCGAGCTCGGCCCCCTCGACGTGCAGCTCGGGCACATCGTCGGGATCGACGACCTCGTCGTGGAACAGCATGGTCTCCATGCACAGGACCTCGCCCTTGGCCCGCAGCGTGGTGAGGTACTCCTTCTGGCGGATGACGACCTTGGCGATGGCCACGCGGTTGGTCTCGCGCATGGCCGTGACGAGGAGCCGGTAGGCCCGTGCTCCGCCCTTGTCCGGGCCGACGTAGTAGGGCTTCTCGTAGTACACGGGATCGATCTCGCTCTGATCGACGAACTCCTGGATGGCGAGGGTGCGCTCGTTGTTGGCGTCGCGTGGCACGAGGGCCTCGAGCTCCTCGGCCTCGATCGTGACGAACCGGCCACCGCCCAGGTCGTAGCCCTTGACGATCTCCTCGGCGGGCACCTCCTCGCCGGTGACGCCCGAGACCCGTCGCTGGCGGACGCGCGTCCCGGTGGAGCGCTCGATCTGGTTGAACGAGATGTCCTGTGAGCGGGTGGCCGTGTACAGCTTCACGGGGATGGACAGCAGGGCGAAGCTGATCGTGCCGGACCAGACGGGACGGGCCATGTCGGCATCGTAGGACCGGGGCGAGGCGCCGACGATCGGGACATGGCCGTGTCAGCCGACGAGGCCCTTGTAGCTGGGGTGCCGCATGACGCCGTCGGGGGTGATCTCGCGGTACTCGACCCGGCAGTGCAGCGTCGGTCTGACGTGGTGCGCGGCCGGGTCGAGGAACCCCTGGAACGGGTTGGCGTCCGTGGCCAGGGCGGCAAGACGCTCTCCGAGGCGCGTCAGCTCCTCGGAGCTGAAGCCGGTGCCGACGCGTCCGAGGTAGCGCAGCGGTGCGCCGGGGGCGTCGGTCAGCGGTGTGCCGACGAGGAGGGCGCCGATGGTCCCGGCCCGGGAGCGCTCGCCGGCCACCCATCCGCCGATGACGACCTCGTCCACGTTGAGGTGCTTGACCTTGATCCACGCCGGTGAGCGCCGTCCGGCCAGATACGGGGCGTCGCGACGCTTGGCCACGACGCCCTCCAGGTCGGTCTGCCGGACGGCCGCCAGGAGCGCCTCCCCGTCGTCGTGGACGGCGGGCAGGCGCCACGCCGGACCGTCACCCGGCCAGATCCGTTCCAGCAGGGACCGGCGGTCCGTCCAGGGCAGCGACCGGGTGCTCATGCCGTTGAGGTGCAGCAGGTCGAACGCGGCGAACACGACGGGGACCCGGGCCGCCCGCCGGGACGCATCGGCGCCGCCGACGCCGAGGCGCTGCTGCAGGCGGGCGAAGCTGGGCCGTCCGTGGGCCCCGAAGGCGACGATCTCGCCGTCGATCAGCGCCGTGACTCCAGCAGCGGCCAGGAGCGGGCCGAGCCCGGCCAGCTCGGGGAAGCTGGCCGTGGCGTCGTTGCCCAGGCGGGTGGTCACACCGACGGACCCGTCGGCGCGCACGGCGACGAGGGCCCGGATGCCGTCCCACTTGACCTCGTAGACCCACCGGTCGCCCCGGGGCAGGTCGCCCGCCACGGCGAGCATGGGGCTCAGCTGCGGGATCGGCTCGTGGTGGTCCTCCACGGCCGGGCCTCAGCCGGCCAGCACGGAGGCGGCACAGGCCTCGGCGTGGCGGATCGTGGCCGGTATGCCCACACCGTCGTAGGCCGCCCCGGTCACGTGCACACCGGGCATGTTGATCTTCAGCGCGCTGATGATCTCGCGGACCCGTGCCGCATGCCCGACGTGGTACTGGGGGAACGACCGCATCCAGCGCACCACGGCGCGATCGGCCGGGGCGGCCCGAGCCCCGAGGAACCCGGTGATGTCGCGGTGCACCAGTTCGGCCAGCTGATCGTCGTCATGGGCGGTGAAGCGCTCGTCGCCCGTGCGGCCGACCGAGGCCCGAACCACCACGTGACCCTCGCGCTTGTGGTGCGGCCACTTCTGGTCGAACCACGACACCGCCGTCACCAGCCGGCCCTCGACGCGGGGCACCAGCATCCCGCTGCCGGGAGGCAGCGACAGAGCCGACGACGGGTAGGCGAGGATGGCCATCGCGACCGAGGAGTAGGGGATGGCGTCGAGCCGGGTGGCGACGCGGTCGGCATCAGGGTCGGGAGCGGCGCCGGAGGTTCCCCTGATGATCTGCGCGCTGATGAACGCGGGAGTGGCGAGCACGACCTGATCGGCCTCGATGCAGCCGCTGCCGACGTCGAGCAGCCAGCCGCCCTGCCGGCTGCGGCGCAGGGCCCGGACCGGTGAGCCGAGGCGCAGCACGCCGTCGGGCAGCTGGTCGCCCAGCGCTGCGGTGAGGGTGTGCACTCCGCCCCGGGGGGCGAGGAACACCGGGCGCTGCTCGTCGACCCCGATCTGGCCGCGCTGGTCGGCCGTCGCCTTGGCCCGCAGGGCCCGCATCAGCCGGGGCGCAGCGGACGCCTCGACCAGCTGCGGGGCTCCGCTGACGATGGACAGCAGGTCGCAGTCCGATGCGTTGATGCCCCCGAGGAGCGGATCGACGAGCCGTTCGACGACCTCCCGCCCGAGGTGGCGGCCGATGGCGGTGGCGATGGCGACGTCACCGCCGGGGACGGCCAGCTCGGTGGCGGGCCGGGGGAGCACCTCGTCGAGCACGGCCCGGGCCCGGCCCCGCAGCGACAGGATCGGTGTGCGCAGGGTGGCCAGCGGGCGGCTGGGGACGCCCAGGACGAGCCCGGCCGGGAGCCGGTGCAGCGCGCCCCGCGACCACATCCAGGCGACGCCCGTCCCGGGGGGGACGAGATCGTCGAGGCCCACCTCGTGGGCCAGCTCGACCGCCCCGCGGACGCGGGCCAGGAAGGCGTCGGGTCCGGCGTCGATGTCGGTCCCCAGGATCCGGGCCCGGGTGGCCTTCCCGCCGACCCGGTCGCCCGCCTCCAGCAGGGCGACCCGTCGTCCGGCCTGGACGCTGCGCCGGGCCACCACCAGGCCGGCCAGCCCGGCACCCACCACGGCGACGTCCACGTGCCGGGCCGGTCCGGTGGCGCCGACGGTTTCGGGTCCGTCGGCGGGCCCGGCCGTGGCGGTCATGACGAGTGGACCAGCTCGACGATCCGGGTGAGCACGGTCGGATCGGTGGCGGGGAGCACCCCGTGGCCCAGGTTGAACACGTAGCCCGGGCCGGTGGCGCGGCCCTCGGCCAGCACGTCGGCGGCGCGCTGCCGGGTCACCTCCCACCCGGCCAGGAGCACGACCGGGTCGAGGGTGCCCTGCAGACCGGTGCCCGGGGCCACCCGGGCGCGGGCGTCGCTCAGCGACACCCGCCAGTCGACGCCCACGACGTCGGCGCCGGCCTCGCCCATGGCCCCGAGCAGCTCGCCGGTGCCGACGCCGAAGTGGACGCGGGGGACCGCCAGGTCGGCCAGGCCGCGCAGCACGGTGGCCGAGTGCGGCATGGCGTAGCGGCGGTAGTCGGCGGCCGAGAGGATGCCGGCCCACGAGTCGAAGAGCTGCACGGCCGACGCCCCGGCCTCGACCTGGGCCCGCAGGGCGGCCAGCGAGATGCCGGCGAGCAGGTCGAGCAGTTCGTGCCAGGTGTCCTCATGGGCGTACATGAGCTGCTTGGTGTGCTCGAACTCCTTGGACTTCCCGCCCTCGATCAGGTAGGTCGCCACGGTGAACGGGGCCCCGGCGAAGCCGACCACGGGCACGCCGAGGGGATCGAGCTCGGCACACACCCGGCGGACGGCCTCGGCCACGTAGGGCAGGTCGGCGTCGGGGCGCAGGGGCCGCAGCCGGCGCAGGTCGTCGGGGCCGCGGAACGGCTGGGCGATCACCGGGCCCCGGCCCGTCTCGACGCTGATGCCCTCGACGATGGCCTGCACGGGCGTGATCAGGTCGCTGAAGAGCACGGCGGCGTCGACACCGTGACGGCGCACCGGCTGGAGGGTGACCTCGGCGGCCAGCGCCGGGTCGGTGATCATCTGGTGGAAGCCGTGGTCGGCCCGCACGGCCCGGTACTCGGGCAGGGAGCGCCCGGCCTGGCGCATGAACCAGACCGGGGTGTGCTCGGGCTGCTCGCCCCGGCAGGCGGCGAGGAAGGGGGATCGGGCCAGGGCCGCACGGACCATGGTGTGAGGGTAGATGGGGATGAGGGGGGACGGGAGCGGGGGGGGGAGCCGGGGAACGGGAGCGGGGGGAGCCGGGGAACGGGAGCGGGGGCGGGAGCCGGTCAGGCCCGCAGGAACTGGGTGGCGTAGAGGTCGGCGTAGAGGCCGCCGGCGGCCACCAGCTCCTCGTGGCGGCCCCGCTCCACGATGCGCCCTCCGTCGATCACGAGGATCTGGTCGGCGTCCTGGATCGTGGCCAGCCGGTGGGCGATCACCACCGCCGTGCGGCCCCGCAGCGCCTCGGCCAGGGCCTCCTGGATCTCGGACTCGGTCTCGGAGTCGAGGTGGGCGGTGGCCTCGTCGAGCACCACGATCCGAGGGTCCTTGAGCAGCATCCGGGCGATGGCGATGCGCTGCTTCTCGCCCCCCGAGAGCCGGTAGCCCCGCTCGCCGACCACGGTGTCGTAGCCGTCGGGCAGGGAGGCGATGAGATCGTGGATCCGGGCCGCCCGGGCGGCCTGCTCGAGCTCGGCCAGGGTGGCGGCGGGCCGGGCGTAGCGGAGGTTGTCGGCGATGGACTCGTGGAAGAGGTGGGCGTCCTGGGTCACCACGCCGACGGCCCCCCGGACCGACTCCATCGTCAGGTCCCGCACGTCGTGGCCGTCGATGGTGACGGCGCCGGAGGTCGCGTCGTAGAGCCGGGGGATGAGCGAGGCCAGCGAGCTCTTCCCCGCCCCGGACGGCCCCACGAGGGCGGTGACCGTCCCCGGTTCGGCGGTGAAGTCGATGCCGCGCAGCACCCAGTCCGAGGGCTCGGCCGACAGCGGCACGCGGGGCCCCGCCGCCTCCAGCGAGGCCACCGACACGGTGGCCGGAGCCGGGTAGCGGAACGAGACACCGGCGAAGCGCAGCCGCCCGGTCAGCTCGGCCGACGGGAGGGCGAGGGCCCCCGGCCGGTCGACGATGGAGGGCGGCGTGTCGAGCACCTCGAAGATGCGCTCGAAGCTCACCAGCGCGGTGACGATGTCGACACGGGTGGAGGCCAGGTCGGCGAGCGGTCCGTAGAGCCGCTGGACGAGGGCGGCCATGGCCACCACGGTGCCGACGGTGATGGCCCCGTCGATCACCCGGCGGGCCCCCCACCAGTACACGAGCGCCGTGGCCAGGCTGCCGATGAGGGGCAGGGCCAGCATCGTGACCATGCCCGTGACCGCACGGGTCACGCCGATCTCGGCGACCTCGGAGGCGTCGCGCTCGAACTCGTCGCCCTCGCGGTTGGGCCGTCCGAAGAGCTTGACGAGCAGGGCGCCCGAGACGTTGAAGCGCTCGGTCATGCGGTTGTTCAGATGCGCGTTGAGCTCCATCTGGCGCCGGGCCGCCTGCTGCTGGAGCCGGCCGACCCGCCGGGTGAGGAGGATGAGCACGGGTGTCACCGCCAGCACGGCCGCCGTGACCCGCCACTCCAGCGTGCCCATGGCGACGACGGTGATGAGGACGGTCAGCACGTCGCCCACCGTCGAGCGCAGGATGAACGTGAAGGCCTGCTGGGCGCCGATCACGTCGTTGTTCACCCGGCTCATGAGCGAGCCCGTCTGGGTCCGGGTGAAGAACGCGATCGGCATCGCCTGGATGTGCCGGAAGAGCTGGACCCGCAGGTCACGGATCACGCCTTCACCGATGCGGGCCCCGAGCCACCGGCTCCCGAGGCCGAGGACGGCGACGGCCACGGCGACGCCGACGGTCGCCAGTGCCAGCACCGCCACCTCGCCCCCGTCGCCGGCCGGGATCGAGGTGTCGATGATGCGCTTGAACAGGAAGGGGGGCACGACGCCGAGCACCGTCGTCACCACGGTGAGGGCCAGGAACCCTCCGATGAGGCGCCGGTAGGCGACCCCGACCCGCAGCGCCCGCCGCAGCAGCGACCGGTCGATGCTGGTGGGGCGCTCCCCGGAGTCGAAGCGCGGCGGGTGCATGAAGTGCATCTCCCCATCCTTCCCCGTCCCGTCCCGTTCCGGGTGCGTTCCGGGTGCGTTCCGGGTGCGTTCCGGGATCGCTGCCGGGCCCGTCGGGACCGGTACGGGACGGTGGGGGACTAGGGTTCTCCATTCCCCTGGAAGGCCTCGATTCGGGCCCGTCCCGGGGATGGGAGGTGACGACAGCGTGCATCCGGAGTTCGCCATGGAGCAGGCGGCGGTCGAGCACGCCTACGCCTGCCTCGAGGCGATGCGCAACGCGGCCCGCCGTCTCCAGCACTCCGTCGAGTCGGGAGCCGGCGGAACCCACCAGGCGCGCTTCGAGCGGGACGTGACCTACGACCGGGCCCTGGAGCGGCTCTCCCAGCTGCAGATCGGGTCGGAGTCCCTCGTGTTCGGGCGCATCGACCGGGAGCCGTCGGCGGGAGCGGCCGAGGGGGAGCGCTTCTACATCGGCCGACTGCCGGTCTCCGACAGCGAGATGAACCCGGTGGTGGTCGACTGGCGGGCGCCCGTGGCCGCCGCCTTCTACCGGGCCACCGGACGCGACCCCCAGGGTCTCGTCCGCCGTCGCCACTTCGCCACCGAGGGGCCCCGTCTCCTGGCCATCGACGACGAGGTCTTCTCGGCCGACACCCTCGAGCGGGGCGGCGACGACCTGGTCGGGTCGGCGGCCCTCCTGGCCGCCCTCGGCCGCGCCAGGTCGGGCCACATGCGCGACATCGTGGCGACGATCCAGGCCGAGCAGGACGAGATCATCCGGGCCGAGCTGCCCGGCCTGCTCGTGGTGCAGGGCGGCCCCGGCACGGGCAAGACGGCGGTGGCCCTGCACCGGGCCTCGTACCTGCTCTACACGCACCGCTTCCCGCTGGAGCGTCAGGGCGTGCTGGTCGTCGGGCCCAACCGGCTGTTCATCCGCTACATCAGCCGGGTGCTCCCCGCCCTGGGGGAGACCGGCGTCGAGCTGCGGGCGGTGGACGACCTCGTCAACGACCTCGTCCACGACCTCGTGATCTCCGGCCGGGAGTCCGACGCCGGGGCCCGGATCAAGGGTGACGCCCGCATGGCGCGGGTCGTCAAGCGGGCGGTCAGCACCCGCCAGCGCCCGCTCAAGCACGACCTCGTCGTCGGCTTCGGCGTGCACGAGCTCCGGGTCACCGCGGCCGAGACCGCCGACATCGTCCAGGCCGTCCGGCGCGGCCACCGCCTGCACAACGCGTCCCGTCGCCAGGCCGTCGTGCTGGTGGCCGAGCGGCTCTACCAGCGGTACCTGCAGTCCCTGGCCCGTCGTGAGCGGCTCGGGTCCGATGCCACGGCCGTGCCCTTCGAGGAGTTCTCCGCCCACGTGCGCCGCACCGAGGAGTTCCGGCTGGCGATGGACCGCATGTGGCCGCTGCTCACGCCCACCATGCTGCTGCGCGACCTCTTCGGCTCGGTGCCGCTGATCCGGGCCGCGGCCCGGGACATCCTCTCCGAGGCCGAACAGCAGCTCCTGCGCCGCGACCGCGGTGCCAGCCCGTCCGACGTCGCCTGGACGCCGGCCGACATCCCCCTGCTCGACGAGGCGGCGGTGCTGCTCGGCCCGGTCGACACCAAGCACGCCGACGATCATCTGCGCACGTACGGTCACATCGTCGTCGACGAGGCCCAGGACCTCTCCCCGATGCAGCTGCGGATGCTGGCCCGGCGATCGCTGAACGGGTCCATGACCATCGTCGGTGACATCGGCCAGGCGACGGGCATGTGGGCACCCCACGACTGGGACGACATCACCCGGCATCTGCCCACCCGCCGGGCGATCCGCCGGGTCGAGCTGACCGTCGGCTACCGGACCCCGGCCGAGATCATGGCCCTCGCGTCGCGGGTGCTCGAGGTCGCCGCACCCGAGCTGTCGGTGCCCCGCTCGGTGCGTTCCACCGGGGAGGAGCCGACCGTGCTGACGGGGGTCCCCGGTGACGGGGTGACGACGCTCGCCGTTCGGGCGGTCGCGGCCCAGCAGCGCAGCCTGGGCGAGGGCACCATCGGGGTGATCGTGCCCGACGCGCTCGCCCCCGTGGCCGAGGCGGCCCTCGCCGCGGCCGGCATCTCACCGCTCGGTGACGCCCTCGGCGACGGCGTCTCGGTCATCCCCGTGAGCCGGGTGAAGGGCCTGGAGTTCGACGGCGTGGTCGTCGTCGAACCGGCCCGGATCGTGCGCGACGCCCCCCAGGGCCTGCGGGCCCTCTTCGTCGCCCTCACCAGGCCCACCCGGGCGCTGACGATCGCCCACGTCGAACCGCTCCCCGACTGCCTCTCCACCGGTGACTGAGCAGACCGTCCCGCCCGTCCCGCTCCCGGTGCCCGGCGCAGCCGACCCGGCCGCCGTCCTGGCCGCCGTCCTGGCCCGCCCCGAGGTGCTCGACTTCCTGCGCGAGCGCCACCTCGCCACCCTCACCACCCTGCGCGCCGACGGCAGCCCCCACGTGGTACCCGTCGGCGTCACCGTCGACCCGGGCGACCCGGGCGACCCGGGCGACCCGGGCGACCCCGTCGGCCCCGGCGGCCCGGGCGACCCCGTCGGCCCCGGCGACCCGGGCGACCCCGTCGGCCCCGGCGACCCGGGCGACCCTGGCGACCCTGGCGGAGGATCGCGGCCTCCCACGGCCTGGGTGATCTGCTCCGACGGCGGGGTCAAGGTCGCCAACATCGACCGGTTCCCCGACGGCGCTCCAGTGGCCGTCTGCCAGGTCGACCGGGCCCGCTGGGTGACGCTCGAGGGCCGGGCCCGCATCCGCCGGGAACCCGACGTCGTCGCCGGGGCCGCCGCCCGCTACGCCGCCCGGTACCAGGAGCCCCGCCCCAACCCGCGGCGTGTGGCCATCGAGATCACCCTGACCCGGGTCATCGCCCGGGTCCGCCCGGCCCCCTGACCTCGGGACGGGCCGGTGTCCGCCTCCGGGAGGGTCTCCGGGGCGTCCGACTCGTCCGGGCCCGGGCCCGGCGCGTAGGTTCCGGGCACCGAGCACAGGAGGAGCACCGAGATGACCGTCGCCGTCGCATCGCAGAAGCAGCTGCACGAGACACACCGGGTGGGGTTCGACGGTGCCGTCGATGCCGACGGCCACATCCTGGAGCCGCCGGACCTCTGGGAGGCCTACATCGATCCGAAGTTCCGTGACCGGGCCCTGCGCATCGTCGTCGACGAGGACGGCCTCGAGGAGCTCGAGATCGACGGAAGGCGCTCGCAGATGTCGCGTCGGGGCTTCCCGGCCTCGCTCGGGGCCATGGGCGCACCCGACATCGACGACATCGTCAAGAACCCCGAGCGCACCTACCTGCGCGAGTCGCCCTACGGGGCCATGGACCCCAAGGAGCGGATCGCCCTCCTCGACGCCGAGAACATCGACATCGTGCTGCTGTACACGACCGTCGGCCTGCTGTGGGAGGCCGAGGTGACCGACCCCGAGCTGGCCCAGGCCTATACGCGCGCCTACAACCGGTGGATCTGCGAGTTCTGCGCCGACGAGCCCCGGCTCGTGCCCACGGCCCATCTGTCGCTGTCGGATCCCGTGGCCGCCGCCAAGGAGCTCGAGCGGGCCGTCGGCGAGGGGGCCAAGGGCGGCTACGTGTGTCCCTTCACCCACGACGGCCGCCCGCTCGGCCATCCCTCGAACAACCCCGTCTTCGCCGCCGCCCAGGACCTGGGGGTGCCCCTGGCGCTGCATCCCACGTTCGAACCGCAGTGGACCAAGGGCACGCGCATGGGCAGCTGGGAGCACGTCAAGCAGCTCCGGCTCCTGGCCTCGGTCCAGGCCTCCGACGGGGTGCGCCACCAGTTCACGACCCTGTTCGACTACGGCGTGTTCGACCAGTTCCCGACCCTCAAGTTCCTGGTGCTCGAGTCCGGAGGCGGCTGGATCGGCTACTGGCTCGACCGCATCGACGCCGTGTACGGCCACACCTTCATCGGGGGCCGCGTCCCGCTGAAGCACAAGCCGTCGGACTACTTCCGGGAGCGGATCTGGATCTCCTGCGATCCCGACGAGCGCACCATCCCGTCGCTGGCCGAGCGCTTCGGGGTGGAGCGGTTCCTGTGGGCGTCGGACTTCCCGCACGCCGACCACACCCCCGAGTACGTGCACGACCTCAACGAGCTCGTGGGCTCGTTCCCCCGGGAGCAGCAGCGGGCCTTCGTGGGCGACAACGCCCGGGCGCTGTTCGGCCTGCCCGCCGGGCGGCCCGGCCGCTGACCGCCGCCGCCGGGGCCGCCCCCGGGCTGCGCTACGCCAGGCGGTAGCTGATCGGGAGGGACTTGGGCCCGCCGACGAAGGTGGTCTTCATCGTCGTCGGCGTGCCCGCCAGCTCCACGTGCTCGAGCCGGGGCAGCAGGTCGCGGAACACGGTGCGCAGCTCCATGCGGGCCAGCTGGGCGCCGAGGCAGAAGTGGGCTCCGAAGCCGAACGCCAGGTGGCGGTCGGCGTTGGTGCGACCGACGTCGAAGCGGTGCGGATCGTCGAACAGCGCCGGGTCGCGGTTGGCGGCCAGGTACGAGAGGTACACCCAGTCGCCCTTGGCGATCGGCTGCCCGGCGATCTCGGTGTCGGCCTGGGCGGTGCGCATGAAGTGACGCACCGGCGAGGTCCAGCGGATCATCTCCTCCACGGCGGTGTTGAGCAGGGAGGGGTCGGCCTTCAGGCGGGCGAGCTGCTCGGGGTGCTCGATCAGGGCCTGCAGGCCCCCGGCCATGGAGCTCGACGTGGTGTCGTGGCCGGCCGTCGCCACGATCACGTAGTAGCTGACGGTCTCGACGTCGGGCATCTGCTGATCGTCGATGCGGCCGTTGGCGATCAGGGTGGCCAGGTCGTCTCGGGGGTTGGCCCGGCGGTCGGCGGTCACGCCCATGAAGTACTGGTAGAAGTCCATGATCACGGCGATCAGATCGTCGAGGGACTGGTTGCCACGGCCGAGCTCGTCGTCGCTGGCCCCGAAGAGCTCCTGGGTGAGCTTGAGCATCCGGCCGTAGTCCTGCTCGGGCAGGCCGAGGATGGCCAGGATCACCTGCAGCGGGTACCAGACGGCGATGTCCTTGCTGAAGTCGCAGCGCCCGTCGAGCTCCTCCATCCGGGCGAGGAGCTGGGCGCTCAGCTCGTCGAGGCGGCCCTGCAGACGGCCCAGGCTGCCGGGCTTGAACCAGTCGGCCGTGAGGCGCCGGTACTTGGGGTGGTCGGGGGCGTCCATCTGGACCAGTGAGCGGATGATCGCCCCGGACGCCCTGCTCCGCTCGATGTCGGCGGCCCGTCCGAGCACGGCGACGGGCTCGTTGGTGAACAGGTCGTGCTGACGCTCGACGCCCATGACGGCGTCGTGGCCGATGACGGCCCAGAACGGCGTGAACCCGTCCTGCTCGACGCGGTGCACGGGACCCGAGGCCCGCAGCGCGTCGACCTCGCGGTGCCAGTCGTTCAGGTCGGCGAAGCGGAGATGGTTCGTGAAGAGATCCGTCACGCCGGTGATTGTGCCGCGCCGGGGGCGCTGCGTTGCAGCCCGGCCGGTTCAGCCAGGCGGTTCAGCCCGGCCGGTTCAGCCCGGCCGGTTCAGCCCAGGCGGTTCAGGGCGTTGAAGAAGCGCGAGCGGTCCCCGCCCAGGCCGGCGAAGAACTCGGCGTCGGCCCGGTCGACCTTGGGCTGCGCCTTGCGGACGAGGTTGCGGCCGTTGGTGGTGATCACGACCCGGTTGGCCCGGCGGTCCTCGGGATGGGCCTGGCGCAGCACCAGCTCACGGGACTCGAGGGCCCGCAGCACCTGCGAGGTCGTCATGGGG
This sequence comes from Acidimicrobiia bacterium, assembly GCA_044356125.1. Lineage (GTDB taxonomy): Bacteria > Actinomycetota > Acidimicrobiia > Acidimicrobiales > JANYDT01 > JBIKWW01. The sequence continues at coordinate 2,643 of JBIKWW010000006.1, read as the reverse complement.
TCGACCCCTGACACACTCGATGCCTCGCTCTGGGACATGCCCTTGCGCTCCGCCGACACCAGCACCGAGAGCAGGGCGTACTGCACGTGGGTGAGGCCGAAGGGACGCAGAGCCGCCCGCTGGGCCCGCTGCCAGGCGTTCGTGGCCTTCCAGAGCTGATAGCCGCCGGCTGCGTTGGAGGTGTCGCTCATGGGTGGTGGCTCCCTCGGAGTCGAAACGTACGTGCGCAGAGTAGACGCGCCGTTCGTGCTGGTCGACCCGGGTGCGTGCGGGCGACGCCCGTCGGTGGGCGCGGGGATCAGGCGGGTGCGGCGGCGACGGCGAGGATTCGCTCCGCCGCGTGGCCGTCACCGAAGACCTCGGGACGGGCGGTGGCGGGCGCGGTCGGAACCGGGAGCCGGCTGACGGTCGCCGGGTCGAGCAGGGTGTTCCAGCCACCGGTGAGCGTCTCGTCCCACTCGGTCGTGCTGCGCAGGGTCAGGCAGGGCACCCCGAGCAGGTAGGCCTGCTTCTGCACGCCGCCCGAATCGGTGATCACACCCGGCGACATGTTCAGCGCGCGTATGAAGTCCAGGAACGGAAGGGGCTCGCCCAGTTCGACGTGTGCCGACGCCGTGAGGCGCTCCATCAGCCCGTGCTCATGGAGTCGCAGGCGGGTATGGGGGTGGAGGGCCACGTGGACGGGCCGCTCCAGGCCGACCAGGAGATCCACCAGCCGGGCCAGTTCGGCGGCGCCGAGGATGTTCTCCCGGCGGTGCACGGTGCACAGCAGCGGGGCGTCCGGCCGTCGGGTGGCGTCGGCCCCTTGGAGCAGGCCGTCGCGGTGCAGCAGGCGGATGGCGTCGACGTGGACGTCCCCCGTCAGCTCGATCCGCCCGTGAACCCGTTCGGCGCGGAGGGTGTCCGCGGCGCGGGCGACGGGTGGGCAGCACGCGGTCGCCAGGTGGTCGATCAGCACCCGGTTGCGCTCCTCCTTCATGGCCCAGTCCCCGGAGCGCAGTCCCGCCTCGATGTGGACGACGGGCAGCCGCAACTCGCTGGCGGCGAGGGCCCCGGCCATGGAGGAGTCCGTGTCACCGATGACGAGGACGGCCGAGGGGCGCAGGGCCTCGAGATGGCGGCGCACGGCCTCCAGAGCGCCGCCGAGCGAGAACGGCGCCACCTCGACCGGCTCGATGCGCCAGGCCGCCGTGACCGAGGTCGGCAGCACGTGGGTCGACATCAGGGGGTCGGTGTGCTGGGTGACCGTCAGGATGCGCAGGTCGATCCCCGCAGCGGCGGCCGCGTCGGCCAGCGGCCAGGTCTGCACGACCTCCGGCCGGGTCCCGATGACCAGGGCGAGCGGGCCGGATGCTCCGGCGCTCACCCGGCCGTCCCCCCGGCGTGCAGCCCGTCGACGCTGTCGAGGACCTCGGTCGCGTCGTTGTGGGAGTGGGTGAAGCCCAGACGGCGCTCCTCGGCGACGGTCGCCTCCGACCGCAGGGCCACGATGTAGGCCCGCCGCCACGAGGCGGTCGTGGTGTTGCCGCCCGACCCGTGCAGCACGCCCTCGTTGTGGACGGTGATGTCGCCGGCGGCGATCGGCACCGGCACCATCACGTCGTCGGGCCGCAGATCGGTCACGAGCGTGTGGCTGGCCGAACGGTCACCGTGGAGCGGCCGGTGCGGGCGAACCGGCTCGCGGTGGCTGCCCGGGAGGAACTGCATGCACCCGTTCTCGACCGTCGAGGCGTCGACCGCGAGCCAGCAGGTGGCGGTCCGCCGATCGTCGGTGTCGATCCAGTACGCCTGGTCCTGGTGCCAGCCGAAGACGGCGTCGGTCCGCCCCGGATGCTTGGCCAGGAGCTGGTCGAAGTCGATGACCATGCCCTCGCCGCAGAGCTGGCGGGCGATGTCCAGCGCCCGCTGCTCGAACACGTTGCCCTGCCAGGCCGGGTGGTAGCGGCGGGGCAGCATGACGTTCACGATGGCGTAGCCGGACGGGTCCGTGCCGTGCTCGCCGGTGGTCATGTCGTTGAAGTCCTTGCCCGTGACGGCGATCTCCCGCCGCAGGAAGGCGTCGTACACGGCCGAGATCTCGGCCAGCTCCCGGGGGGACACCACCCCCCGCAGATGCACGTAGCCGTCGCGCCGGAACGCTTCGATCTCCGCCTCGCTCACGCGGTAGGTGCCGCCGTGGCGTCGGTCCGATCCACTGGTGGTCGCCGCCGTCGTCATGGCCCCCAAGCCAAGCACAAGCCGGGCCCGGCGGGTCAGGCGTGCTGGGGGTCAGGCGTGGGGCCGGTGGCGGGAACGCGGGCGCCGAGGGGGCACAGGCCGTGGACGAGCAGCCCGGTGAGCTCGTCGAACTGACGGTCGAGGGGTGGCCACGGGAAGCTGGCCTTGGTGATCCGGAGCGAGGCGATGCCGTGCACCACGGCCCACAGCAGTGAGGCCACGCTGGTGGCCGACGAGCCCTGCACCATGCCGGCGTCCATCGCCCCCTGGACCTGCTCGACCAACCGCTGCAGGGTGACGGCACCTTTGTCGGAGAAGTCGATGGTGCCGTCGGCGTTGAGCTCGAAGTCCCCGAGGTCGGGGGTCATGAACAGGATCCGGTAGTGCCCCGGGTGGTCGATGGCGAAGTCGATGTAGGCCCGGGCA